>DASSBX010000247.1:0-3791 GCA_035698305.1 Miltoncostaeaceae bacterium
CATGATCAGCGGGCAGACGTCCGGGCAGTTGGCGTACACGAACGTGACCAGCACCGGGTGGCCCCTCAGGTCCCGGATGTCGACCGTCTTGCCGTCGATGTCCTTGCCCACCAGCGCCGGAGCGGCCCGCATCGGGGAGATGACGCCGCCCTCGAAGGGGACCGTCCCGGTGTGGCCGGCGTGCTCCGGCTCGGAGGCGACCGACACCACCTCGCCGGCGGCGGCCTCGCCCGTGTCGTCGCCGCCGCACCCCGCGGCGACGAGGATCGCGACCAGCAGGAGGAGGGCGGCGCCGATGGCGGCCATGGGACGACGAGTCATTCGCGGAAGGCTCCGGGTTTGAACTGGACGGCGCGCGAGGCGGCCTGGGGCAGCCCGCCGCGCGCCTCGACCACTGCACGGTAGACGCCCGGCGCCCTCAGGGTGAAGTACGCCCGTCCCGCCGCGAGGCGCCGCCGCGCGGCCGTCTGCCACCGGTACGTGTCCAGGTCGAGCCGCTCCAGGTGCACCCTCCCTCCGCGGGCGGGCCGGACGCGCACCGTCAGCCGGGCGCCGCGCCGCGTCACGGCCACCGCCGGCCGCACGGCGGCCCGCACGCTGGGGCTCACGGCGTCGCCCACCACCGCCCGGAACGCCGTGCGCACCGCGAGCGGGGGACCGGAGACCGCGTACGCCCCGTCGGCGCCGGTGGCGGCCACGCCGACCTCCTCCCACGCCCCCGGCAGGCGCCGCTGCAGGTGGACGGGGGTCCCGACGGCGGCGCCGGGGACGGTCCCGGTCAGGGCGGGGCTCCCGCCGACGGGGATCGGCGCCGGGGTGGCGAGGGACAGCAGCGACACGGTCATGGTGCCGCGCATGAACTCGTGGAGCGCGCAGTGGTAGGCGTAGACCCCGGGAGCGGCGGGCGCGGCGATGGTGAACCGGTCGCCCGGGATGAGGATGGGGGAGCCGAACGCGGCGCCGTCGGCGGTTGCGGTGTGGCGGGTGCGGCCGCCGTTGTCCCACGTGACCGTGGTGCCCGGCGCCACCACCAGCGCGCCCGGCGAGAATCCGGCGTCCGAGATCGCGACGGTCCGCACCGCCGTGGCGACCGGCGGGCCGGGCGCCGCGGGGTGCTGCGCCGGGGCGCTGCCCGGGAGGAGCAGCAGCCCCGAACACACGACGGCCGGCCCGAGGGCCGGCCGTCGCACGCCGCGCGTCGGCCTAGCCGACAGTGATGGTGCCCTTCATCTCGGGGTGGACCAGGCAGATGTACTGGTACGTGCCGGGCGTCCCGAACGTGACCTTGAAGCTCCGCGGGAGCGGGCCGACGCCCTTGTCGACCAGCACGCCGCTGTTCAGGTAGCCGTTGCCGTGGGTGGTCGGGGTCAGCGACGGGATGCCGGCGGCCGGCGGGTCGCTGGGGTAGACGCCCTCGCCGGCGAGGTCGACGCCCTGCCCCTCGAAGGTCGTCTTGGCGACCTGGGTCAGGAACGCCGCCGGGCCGAAGCTGACGGTGTGCACCTCGTTGCCGCCGGCCATGTTGAACGTGACCGTGGTGCCCGGGGCCACCTTCCGGTTCGCCGGCTCGAACGAGAACTTCTGCGCCTTCCTGATGCCCGGCGAGATCGCGACCGTCGGGGTCGTGACCCTGACGGCCTTCCTCACCAGCGCCTTCACGGTGGCCGCCTGGGCCCGCTGCTCCTTCTTGGCGCGCGCCCTGCGCTTGGCGGGCGTGTCACCGGACTTCGGGACCACCCGGATCGTGCCCTTCATGAACGGGTGCACGATGCAGCGGACCTGGAACGTCCCGGTCTTCGGGAACCTGACCGTGAACTTCGGGACGACGCCGGAGTTGACCATCTTGGCGCCGGTCACGGCCGTGCCGCCCGACGGCGCGAACGCCGCGCCGTTCAACTGGAGCTGCGGCGTGGTGCCACCCCACCAGTAGGGCGCGCCACCCGGGTCGTTGGTGGCAGGGTTCAGCGCCGACGACGGCGCGATGAAGGCCGGCAGCTTCTGGCCCTTCCCGAGGAACGTGGCCGTGTGGAAACCGTTGATCGTGAAGGCGACCTTGTCGCCCTTGCTGATGATCACCTTGGCCGGGTACATCGAGTTGTAGGCGATCCCGGTCCTGTCGAAGGCACCCCACTCGGCCTTCGCCGTCGCGGCGTTCGCGAGGCTCGGAACCAGCAGCCCGGCGGCGACCGCGCCGGCGCCGATGAGGACGAGCCGTCCCCGGTTGCAACGCACCGCCATGAAGTACCCCCTTCGTCGGCTCCGCCGGGCCGGAATCGCCGAAACTGGCGAGGGAGCGGAGTCGGAGGCGATCCTATGTTCGTCCCGATCGATCGGTAAAGCCCTCAGATGGATGACATGCGTCCACCCGCGATCCTCCGCGCGGGTGAGGCCTGCTCGTGCGATCACGCCGGGCCGGAGGCCCCGACAGGCGACATCCGCGTCGCCTTTCCGAATCCCTCCATCGGGGGATGAAGCGGGGCTTCAGGGCGACGATGCAACCCCTGCGGGACGGCGCACGCGCGCGGGGGTGCACAACCTTCGACCGGCGAGCGTCGCGACCGGCCATCCGGAGGGCACCCGGGTCGCCGGAGCGGCGGAGGGGGCGGGCGGGACCCCGCCCCCTCCAACGCACCTAGCCGGGGATCTCGACCAGGATGAGCTTCTGCTCGGTCATGGTCCGCACCGCGAAGCGCGGGCCCTCGCGGGTGTTGCCGCTGTCCTTCACCCCGCCGTACGGCATCTGATCGGCGCGGAAGGTGGGCGTCTCGTTGATGAGCACCGCCCCGAAGTGGAGCCGGCGCGCCCAGCCCAGGGCGGCGTCGGCGCGGCCGGTGAAGATGCCCGCCTGCAGGCCGAAGGGCGACGAGTTGGCGAGGTCGAGCGCCTCGTCGATGCCGTCGTAGCCGGCGAGCCCCACCACCGGGCCGAACACCTCCTCGCACGACACCTTCATCGACGGGTCGATGCCCTCGAGCACGGTCGGCTGGATGAGGCCGTCGGCGACGGTGCCGCCGGTGAGCGCGTCGGCCCCCGCACGCCGCGCCTCGTCGATCCACTCGACGATGCGGTCGCGGTTGTCGGCGTCGATGACGGGGCCCACGTCGGTCTCGGCGTCCATCGGGTCGCCGACCTTCAGCGCCTCGACGGCCTGCACGAACAGATCGCGGAACCGGTCGAGCACGCCGTTCTGCACGTACACCCGCTGGACGGAGATGCACGACTGCCCGGCGTGGGTGAAGCCGGAGGCGGCGAGCTTGCGCGCCGCGGTCTCAAGGTCGGCGTCGGCCTCCACGATCACGGGGGTGGAGTTGCCGAGCTCCAGCGCCACCTCCTTGCGCGGCTGGCGCTGGCGGATGCCCCACCCGACGGGCGGGCTGCCGGTGAACGAGATGATCGGGACGTCAGGGTGGTCGACGATCGCGTTGCCCACCGTGCCGCCGCCGCCCACCACCACCGAGAGGGCGCCGTCCGGCAGCCCCGCCTCCTTGAGCGTGCGTGCCAGCAGCAGCGCGGAGAGGGGGGTGGCGGACGCCGGCTTGAGCACCACCGGGCACCCGGCGGCGATGGCGGGGGCCAGCTTGTGGCACACCAGGTTGAGCGGGAAGTTGAACGGCGAGATCGCGCCGACCACGCCCCGCGGCTCGCGGACGATCACGCCGAGCTTGCCGGCGCCCGCGGCGCTGGCGTCCATGGGGACCACCTCGCCGGCGAGCGAGCGGGCCTCGACGGCCGAGAAGGTGAGCGTGTCGACGCACCGCTGCGTCTCGGCGCGGGCCTGCTTGAGGGGCTTG
>DASSBX010000248.1:0-9799 GCA_035698305.1 Miltoncostaeaceae bacterium
AGCTTGGCCAGCTCGACCTCCTGGGCGGCCGTGAGCAGCGGCACGCGGCCCACGTCCTTGAGGAACAGCTGGAGCGCGTCGGTGCTGGTGTCCGCCTTGAGGTTGAGCTTGCGCGGGGGCCGGTCGGCGGCCTCGGCGATCGCGGCCATGCGGTCGCGCGCCTCCCCGTCCTCGACGAGCTCGACGCCGACCTCGTCGAGGTGCTTGTAGAGCTCCTCCGCCGCGCCCTCGTCGAGGGACACGCCCTCGACCGACTTCGCGACCTCGTCGATGCTGAGGAATCCGTGCTCCTGGCCCCGGACCAGAAGCGCCTGGACCTCCTCCAGCTCGACCATCTCACTCACTGTCATGCTTCACCTCCGGCTGGGCGCGAACGAGGTTGCGTGTACCCGTGCACGCGTCCTCGAACGGTGGCCCTGGACGAACAACCGTTCGATAACGTACCGCTTCATTTCGTGAAGTCAAGGAGTTCTCCGGCGGGGTGGACTCACCCCTATCGGCACGAATGCCCCTGACCTTTAGCCCTTGCGCGAACGAATTTTCCCGAGTCGGTACGACTGCGCGTTCTCGGCCTCGAGGCGGCTTCCTGCCGCCGGGCCGTGAGCATGATCCCAGGGGCGCATTACGCGAGGGTTAAGCAGTCGTGCCCGGCCGGTGAACTTCTCACGCACGATCCCTATGGGTTTCGGCCGGCGGAGGCGTTTCCGAGAGCCTCCAAGAGGCTCGAGGCGGTCCGGCCGAGCGGAGCGCCGCGATCCAGGGCGACGGTCCTCCGCCAGGCCTCCCGCGCCGGCGCGACCTGGCGCCGGTAGGCCGCCAGCCAGCCCTGGTTGAAGGCCACCAGCTGGCTGCGCGGGTGCGCGCTCGCGAGGCGGTGCAGCTCCGCCGCGGCGCGCTCCGCCCCCTGCGCGCCCGTGGCGCCGTCGACCAGTGCGAGGCCCACCTGCGCGGCCACGTCGCCGGCCTCCAGGTCGAGCGCCGCCCGGTAGGCGCCGGCGGCCATCGGGCCGCGGTCGAGCTGCTGCAGCAGCGAGCCGAGCAGCACCCACTCGTCGGCGGTGCCGCCGGCCAGCACGCGATCGCGCAGCCGCACCGCCGCCTCGCGGGCGTCGAGCCCCGCCAGGTCGGCGGGCATGGGCGTGTCGACCACCAGCGCCAGGGGCGGCAGGCCCTCGGGGGCGGAGACGTCGCCGGCCCCCGCGACGCCGGGGTCGGCGATCTGGCCGACGGCGGCGGGTTGGGCCTCGTCGCGCGACCCGGCGCCCACCGGGTCGTCGAGCGCCACGGCCCAGGCGATCGCGACGCCCGTCAGGGCGGCCCAGATGCCGAGGACGACCAGGATGCGGCGGAGCCTGGGTGATCGGGCGGCGGACAACGCGCCAGGGACCCTGGCAGGACCCCGGGGCCGGCGCCAGCGCCCGGCGTCCCGCACCGCTGGGACGGTCGTCCACGGGGCTCATGGGATCGCCCCAGGCTGCCGAAAGAGAGCACGTGGCCGCCGACGCCCCCGCAGGACCCGCCATCGCGCCCGACCTCGGGGCGCTGCTCGCCCACGCCGTCGAGCGCAGGGCGAGCGACCTGCACCTGAAGGTGCCGGCCCGCCCGATCGTGCGGGTCAACGGCGAGCTCGAGCAGGTGCCGGGCAGCGCGCCCCTGACCGGCGAGGACACGCTCCGGTTCGCCGAGGAGCTGCTGGCCGGCCAGGACGGCAGGCGCGAGGAGTTCGAGGCGACGGGGGAGACCGACCTGTCGCACGCCCGCGCCGGCCTCGGCCGGTTCCGCGTGAACATCTTCCGCCAGCGCGGCTCCGTGTCGATCGTGCTGCGCGTCGTGCCCTTCAAGGTGATGAGCGTCGAGGAGCTCCAGCTGCCGCCGGCCGTGGCGACCCTCGCCGAGGAGGAGCGCGGGATCATCCTCGTGACCGGCACCACCGGCTCGGGCAAGAGCACCACGCTCGCGGCGATGATCGACCGGATCAACCGGACGTCCCACAAGCACGTGGTGACGATCGAGGACCCGATCGAGATGCTCCACGTCGACCGCGGGTCGCTGATCAACCAGCGCGAGGTGGGGCTCGACACCGAGTCGTTCGCCAGCGCGCTGCGGCGCGTCCTGCGCCAGGACCCCGACGTGATCATGATCGGCGAGATCCGCGACCTGGTCACGATGGAGACGGCCCTGAGCGCCGCCGAGACCGGCCACCTGGTGCTCTCCACGATGCACACGCTCGACGCCACCGAGACGGTGAACCGCGCGATCGGCTTCTTCCCGCTCCACCAGCAGCAGCAGGTGCGGGCGATGCTGGCGGGCACGCTGAAGGGCGTGATCTCCCAGCGGCTGGTGCGGACCGCCGACGGCGAGGGCCGCGTCCCCGCCTGCGAGGTGATGATCACCACCGGCCGGGCGCGGGACATGATCCTGAACGCCGACGACACCGGGCGCCTGAGCGAGGTGATCCGCGACGGCGAGTTCTACGGCATGCAGACGTTCGACCAGAGCCTGTTCGACCACGTCACCGCCGGCCGCGTGCCGCTGGCGGCCGCGATGGACGCGGCCTCGAGCCCGCACGACTTCAAGCTGATGCTGGACGCCGGCGCCGCGCGCCGGAACGCGAGCCAGTACGCCTGACGCCACGTGTGACGGGTCCCGAGGGGATCACGTCACTCGGTGGTACGATTTGTGACGATCATGGGGACCACCGCTCCCGTGCAGGCCGGTCCCGGCTCCGTCTGTCCCGTCCTCGCGACGGCCCAGGTCGTGGCCGGGAAGTGGACGCTGCTGATGCTCCGCGACCTCGCCGAGGGACCGAGGCGCTTCAGCGAGCTCCAGCGCTCCCTGAAGGGCATCAGCCCGCGCACCCTGTCGGTGCGCCTGCGCGCGCTCGAGGAGGAGGGCATCATCGCCCGCCGCGAGTTCGCCGAGATGCCGCCCCGCGTGGAGTACCGCCTCACCGAGAAGGGGCGGGCGCTCGTGCCGATCGTCGACGCGATGCGCGAGTACGGCCGGGAGTGGCTCGGCGCGGCGGAGACCTGTGACGAGGCCGCCGCCGGCTTCCTGAAGGCCGCCGCCCGCTAGCCGGGCCGCCGCGTGCGCAGGAAGCGCAGCGGCAGGTACATCGTGTGCGGCGTGCGGCGCGTGAGGACGCGCCGCAGATCCTCCTGGCCGTCCTCGTCGAGGATCTGGGCGATGTAGGTGCGCGAGAAGACGCGCCAGGCGTCGTCGAGGTCCTCCATCACCACGGCCAGCTGGACGTCCTGCTCCTCCACCGTCGCAAGGCCCGCCTCCTTGAATGCCAGCGCGTCGAGCGGCTCGTGGGGGATGCTGGCGCGGCTCGCCCGCCCCGCCAGGGCACCCGGGGCGTGGCGGCCCACCACCGCCAGCACGGCGCCCATGAACGACGCGTCCATCGGGCGCAGGCGGTCGAACGCGGTGACGCTCGCCACGAAGCGGCCGCCGGGGCGCAGAACCCGCGCCACCTCCGCCATCAGCGGGCGCAAATCCTCGTTCTGCTCGAGGCTCAGGCTCGCCACGCCGCAGTCGAACGTGCGGTCCGGCACCGTGGACATGTTCCGGGCGTCGCCCCGGCGATACAGGATCGTGAGGTCGTCGGGGGTGCGCGCCTGGGCCTCGGCGAGGGCCTCGTTGCTGAGGTCGATGCCGACCACCATCCCCTCGGGGCCCACCGCACGCGCGGCCGCGCGACTCGCCCCGCCCGACCCGCAGCCGATGTCGATGACCTGCTCGCCCGCCACCATGGGCGCCCAGTTCACGAGCGTGTCGTAGATGTGGACGCCGCGGTTGCCGGGGAGGACGGCCAGCGAGTCCTCCGTCGCCGTCGGGTCGAGCGCGTGGACGGCCCGGTGGAAGCGCCGGAGCAGGTCTCCCGTCAGGGGCACGCCCCCGGCCACCTCGGCGCGGATCTCGTCGAGCACCTCCCGCGGACCCTTCGGCGGCGCGGGCGGCGGGGTCGTGGCTGCGGCGTCCGGCATCACGTGCCGATGGTAACCGCCGCGTAGTCCGCCGCGGGCACGCGGGTGGGCCGGCCGAGGAGCAGGTCGGCCACCAGCTCGCCGGTGCCGGGGGCGAGCAGGATGCCGTTGCGGTGGTGCCCCACCGCGACCGCCACCCCCGGGGCCGCGAGCGCCACCGTCGGCACCGGGTCGGGCGACCACGGGCGGAACCCCGCCCACGCGTCCAGCCGCCGCCCCAGCCCGGGGATCCAGCGCCGCGCCCACGCCTCCAGCCGGGCGAGGTCGTCCGGGACGGTGCGGGCGTCGAAGCCCACGTCCTCCAGCGTCGTGCCGGCCACCACGCGGCCGTCGGCCCGGGGCACGGCGACGCCCTCCGTCGCCTTCTCCATCAGCACGGTGTCCAGGTCGCCGCGGTCGAACAGCATCATCTGGCCGCGCCGCGGCGCCACCCGCGCGGCGATCCCCAGCTCGTCCAGGTACGGGGAGGCCCACGCCCCGGTGGCGATCACCAGCAGGTCGCAGTCGCGGCGCAGCGCGGCGAGCGGCGGTCCCTCGCGCGCCTCCACGGCCACCGCCGTCAGCAGCGCCCGCGTGGCCCGCGGGGTGCGGACCGCCTCCACCTCGGGCAGGCGCAGGCCGTCGACGGCCGACCCGTCGGCTGCGGTGACCGCGACCCGCTCGGTGGCCAGGCCCCGCGCGGCGCGCCAGGACCGCCACGCCTCGTCCACGCCGATCAGCAGCGCGCCGGTGCGCCGCAGCTCGATCTCCGGATGCTCCGCCGCGATGTCGTGCCACAGCTCGAGCGACCGCGCGGCGAGTGCGTGGACCGGCTCGGGCAGCTCCTGGGGCACGGAGGGGGAGAGGATCCCCGCCGCCGCCCACGAGGCCGCCGCCCGGCCCGCCCCCGGGTCGATCGCGCGCACGTCGCACCCGGCGCGCGCCAGCTCGCGGGCGCACGACGCCCCCACCGCCCCCGCGCCCAGCACGATCGCGCGCGGCGTCATGGGCCGAGCGCGGCGGCCACCTCGGCGATGCCGGACAGCTCCACCGGCTCGTGCGTGAACGCCGGGATCTCCACCACCTGCCCGCCGTGCAGGGCGGTGCGCAGGAACTCGCGCGCGTCGAGGTCGCGCAGGCCCAGCACCTGGTCCTCGGCCAGCGTGGCGATCGCCCGCGCCGCGAGATCGTCGGGGTCGGGCGCGTCCGCCGCCGTCAGGGCGTCGCGCATCGCGTCGTGCCGCGGCAGGCCGCCAGGCGGGAGGGGGTGGACCCGGTTCAGCACCACCCCGAGGAACGGGAAGCCGTCGTGACGCAGGCGATCGGCGAGCGACAGCGCCTGGGCCAGCGGGTCGGCCTCCGGTGCCGACACCACCAGGAACGCCGAGTCGTCGGACATCAGCATCGTCCGCACCGCCTTCGCCCGGTCGGCGAACCCCTGGTGCATCCCCTCGAAGTCGGCCAGGAAGTCGGCCACGTCGCGCAGCAGCTGGGCGCCGGTGAGCCGCTCCAGCACCGAGATGACGGTGCTGCTGCCGGCGTGCAGGAGCCTCCACCCGAGGCCGCCCGCCGCGTGCGCGGGGCGCAGCAGCAGCCGCAGGGCGCGGCCCTCGATGAACCGCGTGATCCGCGCCGGGGCGTCCAGGAAGTCGAGGGCGTTCGCGGCGGGCGGCGTGTCGAGCACGATCCGGTCGAACCGGCCTTCGTCGATCAGCTCGTGGAGCCGCTCCACCGCCATGTACTCCTGAGCGCCCGCGACGGTGCCGGACAGGTGGCGGTAGATGCGGTTCCCGAGGATCCGCTCGCGGGCCTCCGCGTCGGGGGCGTAGCGGCTCACCAGGCGGTCGAAGGTGGCGCGGGCGTCGAGCTGCAGGGCCCACATCTCGCCCGCGCCGTCGCCGAGCACCGGCCGGGGGGGGACACGCTGGGGCGTGTCGGCGAGCCCCGTCATGCCGAGGGCCGTCGCGAGGCGCCGGGCCGGGTCGATGGTGACCACCACCGTGCGCGCGCCCGCCCGCGCGAGGCGCAGGGCGACGGCGGCCGAGACCGTCGTCTTCCCGACGCCACCCGCCCCGGCGCAGACGACGAGGCGCCGGTCGGCGAGGTCGGCGATCACGCGGCGGGCGCCGTCGCGCCGGCGCCGGCGGCCAGGTGACCGGCCAGGACCTCGAGGGCCTCGACGTCGAACCGCCGGAGCACCACCTCCGGCAGCGTCAGCACCGGGACGCCCGCGTCGGCCAGGCGCTCGCGGTACGCGGCGTCGTCCTCCTCGTGCCCCAGGTGGCGCAGGGCCGCCTCGGCGGCGGCGCGCACGGCGGTGGACCCGGTGGCCGCGACGGCCGCCAGGGCGTCGCGCTCCTCGGGCGCGAAGCGGGCGTCGCGGACCCCGTTGAGCACCGTGGCGGCCACCGGCAGGCCGTCCGCGCGGAGGATGCCCACCGCCTCGACGGCCTCGCTCACCGCGAGCTCCTCGGGTCGCGCCACCACCACGATGCCGGTGGCCGCCGGGTGCGACACCACCTCGTGGATCCGCGCAGCCTGGTCGGCGATCGGCCCCTGGCCCACCATCTCCTCGACGTTGGCGGCGGTCTCGAGCATCGCCACGCCGTGACCGGTGGCGGGGCAGTCCACGACGAGCACGTCCCACGCCGGGGCGCCCTCCTCGTCGAGCGCGATCGCCAGGCTCCACACCTTGCCCACCGTCACCAGCTCGGGCAGGCCCGGGGCCGCCGCGGCGAACGTGTGGAAGGCCTTGCTGCGCGTCAGCATCTCCACGACGGGGCGCACCTTCAGCTGACCGGCCAGGTACTCCTCGGTGGCGCGCTCCGGGTCGATCGACACCACCGACAGGCCGGGCGCGAGCTCCACGGCCTGCTCGCCGTGGACCTCCGCGGCGCCGAACAGCCGCGCGACGCGGTGCTGGCCGGCGACCTCGATCACCAGCACGCGCTTGCCGGCGCGGGCCTCGGCCAGGCCGAGCGCGGCGGACACGGTGCTCTTGCCGACGCCGCCCTTGCCCAGCACGAACCGCAGCCGCCGATCCCACAGCGGCGGACCGGGAACCGTCCCGTTGATCACCTCAGGAGGCAGTCGCGGGGGGCTCCATCAGGGAGAGCCGGCGCTCGATGATGGTCACGGCGTCGTCCAGGCGCGACTCGCGCGCCAGCGCGAGCGCCTCCTCGAACCGGGCGCGGGCGCGGGCGCGGCTCGCCGGGTCGCGGCGGTTCTTGAGGGTGTTGTCGCCCGACAGGAGCAGGCGCCTCACACGCGCGCGGTCGTCTTCGGCATCGCTCATCCGGGACCCTCCCTCGACCTTCGGTCCAGCCTAGCGCCCGCCGGGGGGCCCGGCGGAGGGACCCTCCTCCAGTACCCGTCCCTCGAAGAGCGGCACCACCCGCCCGCCCACCCGCACCCTCCGGGGCGTCCCGTCGCGCGACGCGACCCGCACGGCCACCTCGCCGCTGCGCCCGACCGACGCCCCCTGGCACACCACCATCGCCAGATCGCCGTCGGCGCCGACGCCGGCGGCGGCCAGGCACGCGCCCAGGGCGCCGGCCGCCGACCCGGTGACCGGATCCTCGGGCACCCCGATCAGCGGCGCGAAATGGCGCACGTCGACGCGCAGGCGCCCGTCGTCGGGCTCGGGCAGCACGTACGCGCTCACGCCGATCCACCCGTCCCGCTCGCCCAGGCGCGCCAGCGCGTCGTGGTCGGGCTGCAGCGCGGCCAGGACCTCGGGGGAGGCGACGCGCGCCATCGTCTGCGGCACGCCGGTGCTCCACACCCGGGGGGCCGGGTCGGGCAGCGGCTCGGCGCCGAGCGCGGCGCCCAGCTCGGCGGCGTCCACCGCCGGCCCCGCCTCGGGGACCGCCTGGTCCATCGTCGCCACCTGCCCCTGCACCCGCACCGGGAGGTCCCCGGCGCCGGTCTCGAGCACGGCGCGCTCGCCGATCCGCCGCGCCGCGTGCAGGACCCACGCCGTGCCGACGATCGGGTGGCCGGCCAGGGGCAGCTCGCGGACGGGGGTGAAGATGCGCACCCGGTGGTCGGCGGCTCCGCGGGGAGGCATCACGAACGTGGTCTCGGACAGGCCGATCTCGGCGGCGAACGCCTGCATCCGGGCGTCCGTCCAGTCGCCCGCGTCGAGGACCACGGCGAGCGGGTTGCCGCTCATCGGCCCGGCGGCCGCGAACACGTCGACCCAGGCGAGCCGGCTCATCCCGCCGCCACCTCCTCCACGATCCGCTCCGGCGGGATCGAGGTCGGCGCCGGGCGGCCCCGGGGGCCGGCGGCCATGAGGCGCGGCGTGACGACCTCGACGCCCTCGAACAGCCAGCGCACGGGGTTCCGCTCCTGCCCCTGGAGGCGGGTCGCCACGGGGGCGAGGTCCACCCGCGGCGCCAGGGGCCGGGAGACGTAGTCGACCCAGGTCTCGTAGCGGTAGGTCACGGTCACGGTGCCGTCGGGGAGGGCCGTGAGGATACGCATGCGGGCGGTGCGCGGGTGGAGCGCCATGGGGTCGAGGGTACGCCGCGTGCGGACCACGGCGAGGTCCGCGGCGGGGACGTCCTCCACGGTGGCGTCGCCGGCCTCGAGCAGGGCGATGTCGGCCTCGATGCGCGCCCAGCGGGGGCGCCACAGCATCCGGTAGCGGTCGGGGTCGGCCAGGAGTCCCGCGACGCGGGGCAGCACCGCCCGGTAGAGGCGCCCGGCGGGGTCCACGCCGCCCGCCGACGCGAGGATGCGGCCCACCTCGGGGAACGGGCTGCGGCCGCGCTCCGCCATCGCCATCGACGCGATCGCCACGCGCGGCGCCCACGGGTCGGTCCACGTCCCGAAGTCGCCGGCCTCGGCCGCCGCGACCGCGAGGTCCCGCTCGGGCGCGCCCGGGGACGGGCGCTCCAGCAGCAGCCAGATCGCGAAGAGGCCGTCCTCGTCGTAGTGGTTGTTGGTGACGGCGTGGACCTCCGGGCCGTCGGCGTCCGCCGCCAGGTAGCGCAGCACGATGAGGGCGCTGGTGTCGTCGCGCAGCGCGTCGGGGGTGCCGCTGCCGCGCCAGTGGGACAGCGACAGGACGGTGCCGTCGAGCAGCGGGCCGTCGACGACGACGTTCGGGGTGCCCCCGAGCTGCTCCATCGGCACGAGGACGGCGCCCTCGGCGACGCGGGGCAGGCCGCGCGGCGCGTCGTGGGTGGCCGCCATGTCGCGGCGCACGATAGCCCGGCGGGGCCGGGCTGCGATACTCCGCGCGTGGACTTCATCGTGGACAACGCCGTCTGGCTGTCGGCGCTGGTGCTCCTGGCCCTCGTCCTCGCGAGCCTGGCGGTGCTGGGGCTGAGCGGGTGGCGCCTGTACCGGGTGCTCAAGGGCACGCAGAAGCGGATCGGCGTCGCCGCCGCCTCGCTCAGCGCCGAGGCCGACCGGCTGTCGGCCGCGATGGCGGCGCTGCCCGAGCGCCAGGCGGAGGTGCAGGACGCCGTCGCCCGCCTCGGCATGCGCGTGAAGGCGCTGGGCGTGCTGGCGTCGGCGGCCTCGGAGGCCGCCGACATCCTCCGCGCGCCGTTGCGCTACGTCGGGCGGTGAGCTCCCCCGGTCACCGCGTCGCGGTGGTCGACATCGGCTCCAACTCCACGCGTCTGTTCCTCTGCACCGGCCTGGGGCCGGGCGGACCGGAGGGGGAGCGGCGCACCACCATCACGGCGCTGCGCCGCGGGGCGGCCCCCGACGGGTCGATCGCGCCGGAGGCGCTGGCCCGCCTGGACGCCTGCCTGGGCGACTACGCCGGCCGGATCGCGGCCTTCGGCGCGGCGCAGGTGGTGGCGGTGGCGACG
>DASSBX010000249.1:0-10112 GCA_035698305.1 Miltoncostaeaceae bacterium
GCCGTGGCGGCGGGCCTCCCCGAGGCCGCCGAGGTCGGCGTCGAGCCGCGCCGCCGACAGGCGCAGGGCGTCGTCGAGGGTCGCGCCGCCGAGGCGCGCGCAGGCGGCGCTGGCGGCCGCGGTGGCGGCGCCGCACCCGAACGCCTGGAAGCGCGCCTCGCGGATGCGCCGGCCCCGGATCCGCAGGTGGATCCTGACGAGGTCACCGCACGACGCTGAGCCGGACTCGCCGACCGCGTCCGTCCCCGTCATCGCCCCGGCGCCGGTCGGAGACGCCAGGTGACGCATGGCCTCGGGTGGATAGGGAGGCACCGGGCAACGCTACCAGGTGCCTCCCGCGGTCCGGGATCAGCCGGCCGGCGCGACGCTCAGCTGACGGTGCCCCCGGCGAAGGCCTTCAGGGCCTTCGCGTCGAGCGCCTGGGCGGGGTTCTCGCACACCGGCGAGGGGGTCTCGACGGACGGCGCCGTGTCGAGGGTGCGGAACGTGACGGTGCCGAGGGCGCCGGCCCGCACCTCCTTCACGCGGTGGGTGGCCGCGTCGATGGCGTAGGTGACGGTGGCCGAGCCCTGCGTGGCGTCGAGCAGGATCACGCCGCCCGCGTCCCTGGGGGCGGCGAAGCGGGTGCCGTCGAGCGGGATCGCCGGGTTGGAGAGCTGCTCCGGCACGGCCTGGCCGACGGGGACCGCGGCCCAGCACGGCGCGCCGGTGGACCGGATGTGGAACGTCTGCGTCGTACCGATCATCTCGAAGCCGGTCCCGCCGAGCGTCAGGGTGCCGTCGAAGCTGGTGACGTTCCCCTTCGCGAGCGCCATCTCGGCGTCGATCGAGAACGCCGTGCCCCGCTCCTTGACGGAGCCCTCGATCGCGACGCCGGGGACGTCGGCGTAGGCGGCCTGGACCTTCCTGGCGAGGGCGATGCCGGCCTTGTCGCCGGTGGGAGTCGCGGCGCCTGTGCCGCCCGCCGACGAGGCGCCCACGTGGGCGGCGGGGGTGTCGCCCGCGTCCCAGATCGCCTGGCGCAGGATGTCGCCGTCGATGAGGCCCGTGAACAGGTTCGCGAGGTTCCGGTCGCGGCCGATCACGGCGACGGACGGGGTGCCCTCGACGCCGAGCAGGTCGGCGAGGTCGCCGAAGCGCTTCTTGCCGAGCGTGTAGACGAAGAACCGGGCGCCGTCGCTCACGACCGCGTCGGCCTGGGCGTCGCGGACGGCCTTGGCGACCTTCTGGTCGTCGGCGGCCTTGCCGTTGAGGAACGCGACCACGACGACGTCGTCGCCCTTGAGCGCGGCGACCACGTCCTTCGGCGTGTCGGCGCCGGCGCGGACGGCCCCGCCGAGGGTGGCGGGGGCGACCGCGACGGGCGCCGCCACGGAGGTGGGCGCCGTGGCGGCCGGGGGCGTGGCGTCGCCGGAGTCGCCGTCCCCACCCATCCCCATGCACCCGGAGGCGAGGAGGACGACGGAGCCGGCGACGGCGGCGGCCGCGATGCGGTGGCGCCTCACGGCCGGGCCTCGATGACGCCCCGCGGTGCCGTTCCGGCCTGTGACTTGAACCTGCGGAAGCAGGTGGGAGACGGGCGGCGCCCGCCAAGGCGGGGCCCCGACACCGAATCCCTCATCACTCGTGTTGGCTCAAGGTGTGAGCCGGTGGCGAACACTGCAGGGCACCTCCGAGTCTAGCCGCTGTACCTAGGGGTCGGCACCGGCGCGGCCCCTCTTGAACGTGCGGGACGGGAGGCGGCGATGCGCGTGGGCATCCCCTCTATCGGCCCTTGTGGGGCACATCCGTAGGGGGGAACGTGGATCCACCACACGCATCCCCGGAGCGCCGCCCCGTGCTGATCCCTCCCCCCCTCCCCACCTACACCCTCGCCCCCGGCCTGCCGCCCCTCGGCGCGGGCCAGCAGCACGCGCTCGAGGCGGCCCTCGGCGGCCTGACCGGCCGGCTCCACGGCGTCGTCGTGACGGCGGTCGGCACCACGCTCTCCCACCACGTGATCGAGCTGATGACGTCGGCGGGGACGCTGCTGGTGCTGGAGCGGGTGGAGGACCACCGGGGGGCCTTCGCGGCATAGGCGCCGCCGCGGGCGGGAGCTGGTGCGCCGCCCCGGAGGTCGCGTATGGGTTTCGCGCGCGAATCGCCCGCGAGGCAAGGACGCAGATCCGCGGCGATGGCGGTGTCCCATCGCCGAGGTCGAGGACGCCGCCTCGCGATGCGATGCAGCCGCGAAACACCACGGGACTTTCGGGGTGGTGCACTAGGGGAGCAGCGGCGACTTGGGGATGCGGGTCGTACCCGCCGGCCGGTCGAGCATCAGACCGACCTCGTCGACGAAGCACCAGCTCCAGTCCTCACCGGGCTCCAGCGAACGGATGAGCGGGTGCCCCGAGTCGGCGGCGTGGCGCGACGCGTGCCGGTTGGGCGAGCTGTCGCAGCACCCCACGCTGCCGCACGTGATGCAGATGCGCAGGTGCAGCCAGCCGTCCCCGATCCGCAGGCACTCCTCGCAGCCCGCCACCTCGTCGGGGAGGCGGTCCAGCTTCACCTGGTCGAGGTGGTCGCACGGCGGGCCCGTCGCCATGGACCGAGGCTACTCCCCCGAGCCGGGCTCGGCGCGGACGATCACGCAGAACGGCCCGATCGCGCGGAGCCGCTCCGCCGGGATCTCGCGCTCGCCGCACACGAACGTGCCGATCTCGCCCGACTCCTCGTCGAACACGACGTCGGTCAGCGCGCCCTGTGAGTCGCCGCGGTCGTCGAGCACCAGTCGGCCGTCCAGATCGAGGTCGCCCCCCGCCACCGCGCGCTCGCGGTCGTCGCCCGGCGGCCGCAGGGACGCGTCGCCGTCCACCACGATGCCGTCGGGGCCGAAGCCGGTGATGTCGTCCCATCCGACCATGGCCGCCTTCCTGCGGCGCCCCGCCACGTGGAGGGCGGTGATCCGGCGCGAGGAGGCGTCGACCACCACGTGCATCAGCCGGCCGAGGCGCTCGGCGCTCTCGCGGCTGAGCACGGGCCGGCCGTCGGCCTCGCTGAGGCGGATCACGGCCGCTCCTGCGCCAGCCGGGCCCGGAAGTCGGCGACGGCGCTGCCGAACCCCGAGAGGTCGTCGCGGACGAAGCCCTCCACCTCGGCCGGCACCATCAGCGTGTCGCCGGACACCGCGATCGTGTCCCCGACCGGGATGAGCAGCGTCGCCGCGTCCTTCTCGCGCCGCACGTCCGGCCCGTGGACCTCGTAGCCCACGATCCGGGCGTCGCCGCCGACCTCCAGGATGACGTCGACCACCGTGCCGAGGGCCGTCCCGGCGTCGGTCATGACCGTCGCGCCGATCACGTCGCGGTCGCGGCCCTCCGCGCGGGCCTCGTCGATGGCGGCGTCCTGCGCCGTCAGCACGCCCGGGTCGTCGATCATCACCGCGTCGCGCCCGAGCGACCCGAGCCGGCCCCACGGCAGCACCTCCTTCAGCGGCGAGCCGAGGAAGCCGCGCTTGTTGAGCGTGAAGCCCACCACCGCCGCGGTCGGGTGGGAGATGACGACGTCCTTCACCTCCGCGACCGCGTCGGCGCTGCTGAGCGCCACGACCGGCCGCCCGGTGATCTCGCGGGCGCGCATCAGGACGCTCATCGCCGCCGCCCGCGCCGCGTGGCCACCACGCCGCCGGCCCGGCGGCGCCGCTGCGCGACGATGCCGATCGCCGCCACGACGACCACCACGATCACGATGATCCACAGGATCTCCATCCGCCCTCCCGGCGCCGTTCCGGTCGGGTGATTCCCCCGCCGGGGGCGGCGGGAACCCGGAGCCGCAGCGTGATCGTGCGGCGCCCCCTCAGGGGAGGCGCCGCAGCCCCGCGAGGATGTCGGCGAGGAGGGCGGTCGAGGAGGCGGCCTTCGCGGGGTCGCCGAGGGCGCTGACGTTGGCCAGGTAGACGTGCTCCAGGCCGGCGGCGCGGAACGGGCGCAGCCGCTCGACGATGTCGTCGGGGGTGCCCCACATCACGTACTCCTCCAGGACGGCGTCGGGCACGGCGGCCGCCATCCGCAGCCCCTCCTCGCGACCGATGCGGGTGGGGACGTAGTGGACGAGGCCCCACCCCTCCGCGATGGGCGGCTCGGCGCCGGCGCGGCGGAACGCGTCGGCCGGGGCGGTCAGCGCCACGAACCGCATGAGCGTGCTGCCGAGCATCCGGCGGGCGGCCTCACGATCCTCGTCGACGAGGATCCAGGCGTACAGGCCGGCGGTCACGTGGTCGCGGGGGCGGCCCGCCGCGGCCGAGGCGTCCCGGACGCGGCCGAGGGCGGCGCCGTAGCGGTCGGCGTCGGTCAGGATGGGGAGCCACCCGTCGGCCAGCCGCCCCGTGGCCTCGAGCATGCGGGGGCGGTGGGCGGCGATCCAGATCGGCGGGGGTGCGTCCCCATGGGGCTCGGCGCCCAGGATCGCGTCGTCCAGCGTGAAGTGCTCGCCGCGGTACGAGACGGGGTCGGTCGTGCCCCACAGCAGGCGGATGACCTCGATGGCCTCGATCAGCCGCGAGGCGCGACGGTCGTAGGGCAGCCCGTACGGCAGGATGTTCTCGGCCTCCCCCACCCCGATCCCCAGGATCGCGCGGCCCCGCGACAGGTGGTCGAGGGTCAGGAACGTCTGCGCCAGCACGGCGGGGTGGCGGCGCACCGGGTCGGTCACGGCCGTCCCCAGCCGGATGCGCTCGGTGCCGGCGGCCGCCGCCGCCATCACCGCCGTCGGGTCGAGGAAGGCGTGGGGGCTGCGGACCGCGGCGGCCATGGGCGTGACGTCGGGCGTCCACACCCCCGGCGGGAACCAGTGGAGGAAGTGGTCCGACCACCACGCGGCGTCGAAGCCCGCCGCCTCCGTCGCACGCACCCCCGCCAGGGCGGCGTCGAGGGGCGGCCGCACACCGGCGATGGCGCCCACCTGGAGCGGCCGCATCATGGCACCGCCCCGTCGGCGGGGCTCCGCGTGCCGTGGAACGGGGTGGCACGCGTCCCGCGCGGGACGATCCGGTCGCCGATGCCGCTCACCGGAGCAGCGTACGGCAGCCGCCGACGGCCGGGCCCGGCCCATGTCCGGAAAGGTGGGCGACGCGTCCTTGCCTGCGAGGCGGCGCAGGATGGACGCTCGCGGCGCCCGCGCCCCGCCGGAACGGAGGACCTCCCGTGAGCGCCGATGCCCTCGCGCCCGACCGCGCCATCGTCCTGATCCACGGCTTCTGGGTCACGCCCCGGAGCTGGGAGGACTGGATCGCCCACTACGAGGGGAAGGGCCGTACGGTCCTGGCGCCCGCCTATCCTGGGCTCGAGGTGGAGGTGGAGGCCCTGAACGCCGACCCCTCGCCGATCGAGGCGCTGACCATCGACGCGATCATGGACCACCTGGTCGCGGTGGTCGGCGCCCTCGACGTCCCGCCGATCCTGATCGGGCACTCCGCCGGCGGCGTCTTCACCCAGTTGCTCCTGGACCGCGGGCACGGCGCCTGCGGCGTCGCGATCAACTCGGCACCCACCGAGGGCGTGCCGGTGATCCCGCTGTCGCAGATCAAGGCGACGTTCCCCGTGTTGAGGAACCCGGCGAATCGGCACAGGGCGGTCGGCTTCGACCACCGGCAGTGGAACTACGCGTTCACCAACGGCTTTCCCGAGGAGGAGTCGCTGCGCCTGTACGAGCGGTACCACGTGCCGGCGTCGGGCGCGATCTTCTGGGAGAGCGCCTTCGCGACCATCACGCCCGGCCACCAGGGCTCGCACGTGGACTACACGAACCCCGACCGGGCGCCGCTGCTCTTCATCTCGGGCGCCGACGACCACCTGATGCCGCCGTCGATCCAGCGGTCGAACGCGAAGCGCTACACGGCCGAGGGGACGGTGACCGAGGTGGTCGAGTACCCGGGGCCGCATCTGCTGCCGTCGTGGCCCGGGTGGGAGGTCGTGGCCGACCACGCGCTGGAGTGGGCCGAGGCGCACGCGCGCTGACCGCCGTGGACGGCCTGCGCATCACGCACATCGGCGGGCCGACGGTGCTGATCGAGCGGGCCGGCTGGGTGCTGCTGACCGATCCCACGTTCGACGCCGCCGGCGGCGCCTACCGGTTCGGCTGGGGCACCGGGTCGCGCAAGACCGCCGGACCGGCGATCGCCCCGGCGGACCTGCCGCCGCTGGACGCCATCCTGCTCACGCACGACCACCACGGAGACAACCTCGACGTGGCCGGGCGGGCGCTGCTGCCGGCAGCGGGGAGGGTCGTGACGACGGCGTCGGGCGCGCGCCGGCTGGGCGGCGGCGCCCTCGGGCTGGAGCCGTGGGCGACCACCCGGCTGGAGGCGCCGGGCCGGCCGGGGATCACGGTCACCGCCACCCCGTGCCGCCACGGACCGCCTGGGTTCGGACCGGTCGTGGGCGACGTGGTGGGCTTCGCGCTCGCGTGGGACGGCGACGACGGGGGCGCGCTCTGGATCACCGGCGACACGGTGCTGTTCGACGGCGTGCGCCGCGTGGCCGGCCGCATCGCCGTGGACGTGGCGCTGGTGCACCTCGGCGGAGTGCGGTTCCCGGTGACGGGGCCGCTGCGGTTCACGATGACCGCGGCCGGGGCGGCGGAGCTGATCGGCCTGGTCCGGCCGCGGGTGGCGGTGCCGGTGCACTACGAGGGGTGGGCCCACTTCCGCCAGGGCCGACAGGCAGCCGAGCGCGAGCTGGCGAGCGCGCCCGAGGAGGTGCGGAGGACCATCCGCTGGATCCCCATCGGCACGCCGGTGGACGGCCTCTGACGCCATACTGCAGGGGTGGCCCCGCGCACGATCATGCTCCTCGCGTTCGATGGGGCCGGATTCCTGGACGTGGCCGGCCCGGCGGAGGTGTTCGCCGTCGCCGACGCGCTGTCGATGGGCGGGCGCTACCGGGTGGTGGTCGCCTCGCCCGACGGCCGCGACGTGGTGGCGAGCTCGGGGCTGCGGATGGGTGTGGACACGCGGGCCGCGGACGTCGACCCGGTCGACACCCTCGTGGTGCCCGGCGGGTGGACGTGGCCGTCGACGTCGCGCGACACCGTGCTGATCGACGCCGTCCGCGACGCCGCGGCGCGCAGCCGCCGGGTCGCGGGCGTGTGCGTCGGCGCCTTCATGCTCGCCGAGAACGGGCTGCTGGACGGGCGCCGGGCCACCACCCACTGGCAGTTCGCCGGCGACCTGGCCGCCCGCCACCCCCGGGTCGAGGTCGATGCGGACGCGATCTTCGTGGCCGACGGTCACGTCTACACGTCGGCGGGCGTGACCGCGGGCATCGATCTGGCCCTCGCCCTGGTGGAGGCCGACCACGGCGCCGCCGTCGCCCGTCGCGTCGCCCGCCACCTGGTGGTGTTCATGCAGCGGCCCGGCGGGCAGGCCCAGTTCAGCGTGCGCCTGCGGGCCGAGCCCGTGGAGCGGCCGACGCTGCGGGCCCTGCTCGACGGGATCGCCGCCGACCCGGCCGGCGACCACCGCCTGGCGGCGCTCAGCCGCCGCGCCGGGTTCAGCGAGCGGCACCTGACGCGGCTCTTCGCCCGCGAGCTCGGCACCACCCCGGCCCGCTACGTCGAACAGGTCCGGCTGGAGGCGGCCCGGGCGTTGCTCGAGACCTCCGACGCGCCCCTCGGCGCGATCGCGCGGGAGGCGGGGTTCGGATCGGCCGAGACGCTGCGCCGCGCCTTCGGACGCCAGGTCGGCGTGACGCCCGACGGCTACCGGCGCCGGTTCGCGACCACCCGCGTCGCCGTCCTCACCTAACCCGACAGGGGCATCCGCCGGCGGGCGGCCGACAGCCGGCGCCGCATCTCGGCGGGGGTGCGCAGGTCGCCGGCGAGGGCGGCGTCGACGACGTCCGCGAGCGGGTCGGGCACCGGGTATCCGCGGGCGCGCACCGACTCGCCGTCCTCCGGCTCGCGGCCCGTCAGCAGGTGGTGCAGCACCGCGCCGACGGCGGCGCAGACGCGGGGGCGGCCGCCGTCGAGGATGAACCTGGTGACGCGCAGCTCCCGGTCGCGGTCGAGGATCGCCGAGGCGGGGACGGCCCCCGCCCCCTCCGGGACGCTGCGACGGGCGGCCTCCGCCGCCTCCAGCAGGGCCACGCCGATCGCGGCGGCCGCGTCGGCCGCGATGGGCCGGCCGCCGGGGCGGACCAGCTCGCTGACGGGGGTGCCGTCGATGAGGGGCGACACCACGTAGCGGCCGCCCTCGTCGGTCATCCCCTCGTCGAGCACCGGCACGACGTGCGAGGTGGCGAACTGGACGCTGCGCAGCAGGGACGCCAGGCGCGCCAGGTCGGCCGCGCCCTCCCGGTCGGACACGCGCACCACGACGCGGCGGGCCAGCGAGAGGTCCTCGGCCTGGAACACGCCGTCGCCGAGCCGCCGCTCCAGGCGGTAGCGCCCATCCAGCACCTCCCCCACGCCCTTCACGCGCGCCTCCGTCCATCGATCCCTCCCCAGGATCGCAGGTAGCCTGCCGCCATGGCCGCACGCGACCGGCTGGAGACGCTGCTCCCGCGCTACGAGGTGTTCCTCGACGAGGTGGCCGAGCGTGACCGCGCGCTGGCCGGGCGGGGCGCCGGCACGCCCTGGCAGCCGGCGCTCGACGACGAGGGCCGGATGCACCCGGAGGTGTGGGCGGCCCGCCGCGACGTGCAGCGGCGCGCCGCCGCCGCCGGGCTGTACGCGCCCCACATGCCGCGGGAGGTCGGCGGCCTGGGGCTCACCCGGGCGGACTGCATGCGGGTGGAGGAGCTCGTGTACCGGCGGGCCGGCCTGGGCCTGGGGCTGTGCGTGCTGGCGTGGACGGAGGGGCCGAGCCCGAACCTCGTGCACCTGGGCCCCGGGGGGCGCGAGCGGTTCCTGGGCCCCCTGATGCGGGCCGAGACCACCTGCGCGTTCGCCAACACGGAGCCGGCGGCCGGGTCGGACATGCTGGCCATGAGCACGCGCGCCGAACGGGACGGCGACGGGTGGGTCATCACCGGGCGCAAGGCGTGGATCACCAACGCCCACTTCTGCGACGTCGCGCAGGTGGTGGCGGTCACCGAGCCGGGCGCGGGGAGCCGCTCCCTCACCATGTTCATGGTCGAGGCCGACCGCGAGGGGTTCCGCCGCGGTCCCGACGCGCCGACGATGATGGACGACGGCCTGACCGGCGAGCTGGTGCTCGACGGCGTGCGGGTGCCCGACGAGAACCGGGTCGGAGAGGTGGGCCAGGGACTCCAGCTGGCGCTCACGTGGATCAACTGGCGCCGCATGTGCCGCGGCGGCATGTGCGCCGGCTGGGGCGCGTGGCTGCGCGACCGCGCGGTCGCCCGCGCGCGCACCCGGCAGTCGGGCGGGCGGCCGATCGGGGAGCTCCAGGCGGTGCAGCACATGCTCGCCGACATCGACGCCGACGTGTACGCCGCCCGGGCCCTGTCGCTCGAGGCGCAGCGCGAGCTGGACGCCCTGGGCCCGTTCGCGATCCCGCTCCACCCCGACGCCATCCGCCTTGTGGGCCTGATCGCGCTGGTCAACGACGAGGCGTTCTTCCGGGTCGCCGACCGCGCCGTCCAGATCCACGGCGCCTCCGGCCTGGGCCGCGGCAGCCCCGAGGAGAAGCTGTTCCGGGTGGCGCGCAACCTGCGGATCCCTGCGGGCACGGTGGAGATCCAGCGCAACGCGATCGCCCGCGCGCTGCTGCGGTGAGCGGCCCCGCCTGCGTGACCGGCCGCTTCCAGCCGGTGCACGAGGACCATCTGCGGCTCTTCCGGATGGGGCTGGAGCAGCGCGGCCACCTGATCGTCGGCGTCACCAACCCCGACCCGTCGACCCGCCGCCCGGAGCCTGCGGGCGCGCACCGCCACCGGGACGACGCCAACCCGTTCACCTACTGGGAGCGGTCGCGCCTGCTGCTCGCCGCCGTCGGGCACGACCGGCGCGTGATGGTGGTGCCGTTCGACCTGGGACGCCCCGAGCTGTGGGGGTGCTACGCGCCGCTCGACGCCGTGCAGTACGTGGGGCGCGGCGGCGCGTGGGAGGCCGAGAAGGCGCGGCGCCTCGCCGCCGGCGGCTACCGGGTGGTCGAGGCGGAGCCGGGGCCGGGC
>DASSBX010000250.1:0-18506 GCA_035698305.1 Miltoncostaeaceae bacterium
CCTGGTCATCGCGCTGAACGCGCTCGACATCGGGCCGGGCGACGAGGTGCTCAACACCACGTACACCTTCTACGCGACCGCCGAGGCGATCGCGCGGGTCGGCGCCACCCCGGTGTTCGCCGACATCGACCCGGTCACCCACTGCCTCGACCCCGACGCGGTGCGCGAGCGGATCGCGCCCGCGACGAAGGCGATCCTGCCGGTCCACATCTTCGGCCACCCGGCCGCCATGCCGGCGATCATGGCGCTCGCCCGCGAGCACGGGCTGAAGGTGGTGGAGGACTGCGCCCAGGCGTTCGGCGCACGCCTCGCGGAGGGCGAGATCGCCACGTTCGGCGACCTCGCCACGTTCAGCTTCTTCCCCACCAAGAACTTCCCGGGGATGGGCGACGGCGGCATGGTCGTCAGCTCCACGGAGGAGCTCGACGCGCGCGTCAGGCGGCTGCGCTTCCACGGCTCGAAGGACAAGGTGGTGTTCGACGAGGTGGGCTACAACTCGCGCCTCGACGACCTCCAGGCCGCGATCATCCGGGTGTTCTACCCCCACCTCGACGCGTGGAACTCCGCCCGCGTCCGCGCCGCCTCCTGGTACGCGGAGGAGGGGCTCGGCGACGTGATGACCCTCCCCGGCGTCGCCGACGGCGCCACCCACATCTACCACCTGTTCATGGCCCGCCACCCGCGCCGCGACGACGTGCGCCAGGCCCTCGCGGACGCCGGCGTGGCGAGCGCCGTCTACTACGGCATCCCGATGCACCTGCAGCCGGTGTTCGCGCCGCTCGGCTACCGGGAGGGCGACCTCCCCGTGGCCGAGGAGGCCGCCCGGACGGCCCTCGCGCTGCCGATGCACCCCAACCTCAGCCGCGACGACGTGCGGCAGGTGGTCGCCGCCGCGCGGACGGTCGGCGTGGAGGCCGGGACCCGCTAGCCCGCGGAGCCCCGGCCACGCCGGCGCGCCGGCCTACATCCGGTCCGGCTGGGGCGGCACCGGGACGGGCGGGACGCAGGGCCCGAGCGGCGGCGGGGCGGTCAGCGAGGCGCCGGGGTACGGCGCCTGCTGGATCAGCTCGAAGCCCACGCCCTCGGTGTCGGTGAAGACGACGACCTCGCGCTTGCCGAACTCCGGTCCGAAGTCCCACTCCTCCGGAGGCCCGGAGATGCGCGCGTGTCCCTCCTGCCGATCGCCGGCGACGAGCTCGAGGCCCATCCCATCGCGACCGAGCCGCGCGTGAGGGATGCCGGCATGTCACACGGCCGCCGATCGACGCGACGTCCGCCGCTCGCGGGCGCCGGCCGCCGTCGTCTCCGGGCGCTCCGTCGGACGGCTGAGCAGACCTCGTCCGGGGATGCCCGCGGTCGCTACGCCGCCGCCGCGTGCGCGGCCAGGATCGCCGCGGCCGACCGCTCCATGTCGTCCTCGGTCGTGCGGAAGCTGGTGACCGACAGGCGGATCGCCGCGACGCCGCGCCAGACCGTGCCGCTGGGGTAGCAGGTGCCCTCGGCCTGGACGGCGGCGAGCACCGCGCGGGTGTGGCCGTCGTCGTCGGCGCCGCGGGGGTCGCGGAATCGGACGACCGCCTGGTTGAGCTCGTTGTGGAGCACCTCCGCGCCGCCGTCGGCCAGGCGCGACGCCAGCAGCCCGGCCATCGCGCAGCAGCGCTCCACCAGGTCCGCGACCCCCGACCGGCCCAGCGTGCGGAGCGCCGCCCACACCGGAACCGCGCGGGCCCGCCGCGACAGCTCCGGGTTGTAGTCGATGGGGTCGCGAAGCCCCGCGTCGTCGCCCGCGGGCAGGTAGGCGGCGCGCACCCCCATGGCGCGGCGGTGCGCCTCCGGGTGGGCGCACACCGCCACCCCGCAGTCGTAGGGCGTGTTGAGCCACTTGTGGGCGTCGGTGGCCCACGAGTCGGCCGCCTCCAGCCCGGCGACG
Source organism: Miltoncostaeaceae bacterium (assembly GCA_035698305.1). Classification (GTDB taxonomy): domain Bacteria; phylum Actinomycetota; class Thermoleophilia; order Miltoncostaeales; family Miltoncostaeaceae; genus Miltoncostaea. The sequence goes on from DASSBX010000250.1 coordinate 1,931, forward strand.
AGGGGGCGGGTGGAGCGGGCGGCGCGCGCCCACAGGCCGAACGCCCCGTCGACGTGCACCCACAGGTCGTCGCGGCGGACGGTCGAGACGATCCGCCCCACCGCGTCGACCGCGCCGCCGTTCACGTTCCCCACCTGGAGGCACGCGATCGTGGGGCCGTCGACCGCCGCGGCGGCCGCCGCGAACGCGTTGGGATCGACGCGGCCGGCGGCGTCGGCGGGCACCACCGCCGCCGTCGCGGCGCCCAGCCCGATGGCCCGCAGCGACGCGTCGATCGAGTCGTGTCGCTCGGCTCCCACGATCACGTGGACGCGGGGTGCGCCCTGCAGGCCGTCGGCCTCCACGTCCCAGCCGTGGGCGGCGAGCACGTGGTTGCGGGCGGCCGCCAGGCAGGCGGTGTTCGCCATCTGCCCGCCCGTCACGAACCCGACGGACGCGCCGCGCGGCAGGTCCAGCAGCTCCAGGACCCAGCCGGCGGCCACCTGCTCGATCATCGTCGTCGCCGGGAACGGCTCGGCCATCGCGCAGTTCTGGTCCCAGGCGCTCACCAGCCAGTCGGCGGCCACCGCCACCGGCAGCGCCCCGCCGATCACCCAGCCCAGGAAGCGCCCGGAGCCGCTCGCCATGAGCCCCCGCTCGGCCCGCGCCACCAGCTCGCGGACCACATCGGCGGGGTCGGCGCCCGACTCGGGGAGCGGGGCGGCGAACGCGTCGAGCATCGCCCGGGCATCGGCCTCCGGGCGGACGGGGCGGTCGGGCAGCGCCTCGGTCCAGCGGCGGGCCGCGCCGGCGGCGATCTCGAGCGGGTCGGCGCCGTCGGCCATGGCCCGTTCTACACTGCCCGGCCGATGCGTGTCTGGATCGATGTGACGAACTCGCCCCACGTGGTGATCTTCCGGCCCTTCATCGCGCGCATGGAGGCCCGGGGCCACCAGGTGACGGTCACCTCCCGCGAGTTCGCCCAGACGATCGGGCTGCTCGACCGGTTCGGGATCCCCCACACGCCGGTCGGCGCCCATGGCGGCGCGTCGCGGCGCGGCAAGGCGCGGGCGATGGCGGGGCGCTCGCGCGAGCTGGTCGCGTTCGCCCGCCGCGAGCGCTTCGATCTCGCGGTGGCCCACGGCAGCACCGACCAGCCGCTGGCCGCCGCGCTGGCGGGGACCCCCCAGGTCTCGATGTTCGACTACGAGTACGCGGCGGCGATGCACCACTGGAACGGCCGCCTGGCGACCCGTGTCCTGGTGCCGTCCGCCATCCCGGAGGAGGCGCTCGCCCGCTACGGGATGCGCCCGCCGAAGCTGGTGCGCTACCCGGGGCTCAAGGAGGAGTACTACCTGGCGGACCACGCCGTGGACGACGGCGTGCTGGCCGAGCTCGGCCTCGACCGGGAACGGGTGATCGCGGTGCTGCGCCCGCCGCCGGAGGTGACGCTCTACCACCGGGGCGCCTCCACCGACCTGTTCGCCGCCACGCTCTCGCGCCTGCTCGCCGACCCCGTCGTCCAGACGGTGGTGCTGCCGCGCACCGCCGAGCAGCGGGCGCAGCTGGCGGGCGGCCCCGCGATCGTGCCCGAGCGGCCGGTGGACGGACCCAGCCTGGTGGGCGCCGCCGACCTGGTGGTGAGCGCGGGCGGCACGATGAACCGCGAGGCCGCGGCGCTCGGGGTCCCGGCGTGGACGCCGTTCGCGGCGCGCCTCGGCGCGGTCGACCGGCGGCTCATCGAGGAGGGGCGCCTGCGGCGCCTCGAGCGTCCCGAGGACGTGGTTCTCGAACGGCGGAACCGGGGACAAACGCCACCATTGCGCGATCCTGAGACCCTTCTCGACCTGATTGTGGCCCCGGCGGCGAGTAGAGTGGCTGCTTCGTGAGGGCTCCCCTGACCTGGAGCTCCCGTGCCTTCGCTCACCGCGCCGCGCAGGTCGCGGTCGACACGGGACTCGTCGCGGCCGCCTGGTGGCTGGCCTTCTACTTCCGCTTCGACGGCGACGTGCCCGGGCGGTACGAGCGCCTGTTCGCCGGCACGATCCTGATCGTCATCGCGATCACGATCGTCACGTTCGCGGCGATGCGCTTCTACACCAAGTGGTGGCGCTTCACGAGCCTGCGCGACCTCCAGGCGATCATCCTGGCCTGCGCCGTCGCCAGCCTGATCATCACGGCGCTGCTGTCGTCGTGGCGCCCGGACGACCTGGTGCCGGTGCCGCGCGGCGTGCTGGTGTTCGACTTCGTCCTGACGCTGGTGCTGGTGGGCGGCGCGCGATTCGCGGTGCGGAGCGTCATCGAGCGGCCCAAGTCCCGGTCGGAGCTGGTGGCCAGCGGGCGCGAGGTGCTCATCTGCGGGGCCGGCGACGCCGGCGTGACGCTGCTGCGCGAGATGAAGAAGAACCGCGAGCTGGGCTACACGCCGGTCGGCCTCATCGACGACGACCCGCGCAAGCGGCGCCTGCGCGTCCAGGGGACCCGGGTGCGCGGCACCCGCCACGACCTGGCGCGCGTGCTGCGCGAGGTCAACGTGGACGAGGTCATCATCGCCATGCCCTCGGCGCCGGGCCTGGTGCGCCAGGAGATCGTGCAGGTGTGCCGCGCCGCCGGGGTGCCCTGCGCGACGCTGCCGGGCCTGCCGGAGCTCATCACCGGCGAGGTGACGGTCTCGCAGCTGCGCGAGGTGCGGGTGGAGGACGTCCTGGGGCGCGCCCCCGTCGAGATCGACTTCGCCCGCATGGCCCGGTACCTCAACGGGCGCTCCGTGCTCGTGACCGGCGCCGGCGGCTCGATCGGCCGCGAGCTGTGCCGCCAGGTGGCCACGATCGGCGCCCGCCGCCTGGTGCTGGTGGACCACGCCGAGAACAACCTGTTCGAGATCGACATGGAGCTGCGCGAGCGCGGCCACGCCGGCCTGCTGGTCCCCGTGATCGCGGACTGCAAGGACCCGGTGTCGATGGAGCGGGTGTTCCAGGCGGAGCGCCCGGACGTGGTGTTCCACGCCGCCGCCTACAAGCACGTGCCGATGATGGAGCTCAACCCGCTCCAGGCCGTCGCCAACAACAGCCTGGGCACCGAGGTGGTGGCGCGCCTGGCGGAGCGCCAGGGCGTCGACCGGTTCTGCCTCATCTCCACCGACAAGGCCGTGGAGCCGCAGACGGTGATGGGGGCGTCGAAGGCACTGGCCGAGCGGATCGTGGAGGCCCGCGGCGCCACGTCCGCCACCCGCTTCGCCGCCGTCCGGTTCGGCAACGTCCTGGGCTCGTCCGGCTCGGTGCTGCCGATCTTCCAGCGCCAGATCGAGGAGGGGGGCCCCATCACGGTCACCCACGCCGAGATGACCCGCTTCTTCATGACCATCCCCGAGGCGGTGCAGCTGGTGATCGCCGCGACCGGGATCGCCGAGGGCGGCGACATCTTCGTGCTCGACATGGGCGAGCCGGTCCGGATCATCGACCTCGCCCGCCGCATGATCGAGCTGTCCGGCAACGAGCCGGGCCGCGACATCGCGATCGAGGTGGTGGGCATCCGGCCCGGCGAGAAGCTCCACGAGGAGCTGTTCAACGTGGACGAGGAGGTCCGTCCCACGCGCTATGGCAAGATCATGCGCGCCACCCGGCCGCCGCTCGACCCCGCGGCGTTCGCGACGGGGCTCGACCGGCTGTTCCAGCACGTCTCCGCCGGTGGCCCGCAGCCCGTCGCCGAGGCCCTCTGGTCCGCGCTGCGCGCAGGCAGGGGGCCGCACGCCGGCGGCGAAGGCCCCCGCGCGGGCCGCGCGACGTCCACACCCACGACCGAGTTGGAGCACCCATGACCGTGATCACGCGAACGACCGCCGATCGCCGTCTCCCGGAGGGGGTGGCTCCCGTCGCCGACTGGGGCCTGCTCGCCCGCGTGCACCGCGACTGCCCGGAGCACGGCGGCGAGTGCCACTGCGTCGGACGGCACGAGGAGAACGGGCTCGTGTTCTGGTGCGACCGCGAGGGGCACCACTTCTCCACCCGGTAGGGGGGCCGCCGGGATGCCGCGGTACGTCGCCCTGCTGCGCGGGGTGAACGTGGGCGGACGCGGCCGGATGGCGATGGCCGACCTGCGCGCCTGCGCCGAGGGCGCGGGCTTCGCGGACGTGGCCACCCACATCCAGAGCGGGAACGTCCTGTTCCGCACCCCGATGCGGTCGGCCGAGAAGGTGGCCGTCGCCCTGGAGGGCGCGGTCGAGGCCGGGCTCGGGTTCCGCACGTCCGCGATGGTGCGGACGGCGGCGCAGCTGACCGCCGCGCTCGAGGCGCGGCCGTTCCCGGACGCCGACCCGGCGACCCTGCACATCGCGTTCCTGCGCGACGCGCCCGCCGCCGCCGCGGCCGCGGCATTCACCGCGCCTCCCGGGCCGGACGAGGCCGCGGTGATCGGCAGCGAGGTGCACCTCCGGTACGCGGACGGGATGGGGCGCTCGAAGCTGACCGGGGCGTTCATCGAGAAGGCGCTCGGCGTGCCGGCCACGGCACGGCGGCGCAACGTGGTGGAGACGATCAGGGACCTTCTGCGCGCCGGGGCGTGACGCGGGTGGCCCGTCCGTCGTACCATCGCGCGTCCCTTCGTGCCCGTGAGGTGTCCGTGACCCGCCGCTGGCGTGCTCTGCTGGCCTGCATCGCCGTGCTCGGCGCCCTCGTCTGGACCGCGTCCGCGGCCGGCGCGACCAAGGTCGCGTTCGTCCAGGGTGAGCAGAACGTCTTCGTCACCCGTCCGGGCGACGGCCTCCAGTCGGCCCTCCAGAGCCTGCTCGCGGGGCCGACCGCCGCCGAGCGCAAGACGCAGATCCGCACGTACATCTCCGGGGCGACGCCGGTGCTGTCGGTGTCGCAGCAGGGCACCGTCGCGACGGTTGACCTGGGCGACCGGTTCGTGTCGGGCACCAGGTCCGACGCGATCGACGCCCGTCTGTCGCAGCTCGTGGCGACGGTGACCGCCGTCCCCGGCGTGCGGTCGGTGCAGGTGCTGATCGACGGCGGCGTCCCGCTCGGCCTGTTCCCCGGCATCGATGCGACCCGGCCGCTGACGGTGAAGAGGCTGCGCACGCCGAGCGTCGCGCCGCCGCCCGCGCCCGTGACCCCGTCCGGGCCCGTGACCGGCGGCACGGGGGCGGCCCAGCAGCGGCTCGCCGACCTCGGGTACCTGCTGCCGCGTGACGTCGACGGCCGCGGCGGCCCTGCAACCACGGCGGCGGTGATCGCGTTCCAGAAGTGGGAGGGGCTGCAGCGCGACGGCGTCATCGGGCCGAAGACGCTCGCGGCCCTCGGCCGCGCCAACCGTCCCACGACGATCACGAAGGGCGGCGGCGGCCGGCGCCTTGAGGTGCTGGTCGACAAGCAGCTCGTCCTGGCGATCCAGGGGAACCGCGTGGTGCGGGCGCTGCACGTCTCGTCCGGCAAGCCATCGACGCCCACGCCGATCGGGAGCTTCAACGTCTACGCCCAGTATCCGCGCTGGTGGTCCACGCCGTTCCAGGAGTGGCTGCTGTGGGCGTCGCCGTTCGTCGGCGGCGTGGCGACGCACCAGTACCCCGACGTGCCCGTCTACGCCGCGTCGCACGGCTGCGTGCGGGTGCCGGCGCCGAACGCGCCGTGGCTCTACCGGTTCCTCTCGGTCGGCGACCCCGTCCGCGTGCTGGCGACCTCATGAGGCGGGGCCCCATCCTCGCCGCCGCGGCCGCCGCCGCGACCCTCGCCACGCTGGCCGCCGCGGCGCCCGCGGGCGCCCAGGCGCCGGCGACGCCGCCGCCCGCAACGATGGTCCCCGGCGTCCTCACGGTGGGGCTCAACCTGCCGAGCGACGGCTTCCAGGTGGGCGCCGTGAGCGGGACCACCGTGACGTTCGCGCGGGGCCTCGAGGTCGGGCTGGCGCAGGCCGTCGGCCGCCGGATGGGCCTGCCGGTCCGGTTGGTGAACGTGCCGGTGTTCTCCGATGTCGTCGCCGCCGGGCCGAAGCCGTTCGACCTGGCGTTCGCGCAGGTGTCGATCACCGCCGGACGCCGCAGGGCCGTCGACTTCAGCACCCCGTACATGGCGGTCGACCAGGGCGTGCTGCTGCGGCGCGGCCTCGGCGCGACGCCCACGACGCTCGCCCGGCTGAAGCCGCTGCGGCTGTGCGTGCTGCGCAGGAGCACCGGCGCCGCGGTGGTGGCACGCCGGGTGAGGCCGGCGACGGCGGCGCGGACCTACCCGGGCGTCACCGCGCTGTTCCAGGGGCTCCAGGCGGGCCGCTGCGACGCCGTCGTGTACGACGCGCCCACCCTCGCGGTGCTCGCCGCGGAGGTGCCGCTGCGCGTGGGCGCCATGGCCGGCGTCATCCCCACCGGCGAGCGCTACGGGGCCGTGCTGCCCGATGGCAGCGCGCTGGTGCCCGCGGTGAACCGCGTGGTGAGGGGCCTCGTCGCGGACGGCACGCTCACCCGCCTCCAGGCCAAGTGGCTGGACGTCGACCTGACGGCGCTGAAGACCCTCGCGTAGCGCCCGCCGGTCAGGCCCGGTCGGCGAAGGGCAGCTTCAGGTGCCGCGCCCGGTCGACCTCCACGAGGAACGCCACCGTCGCGTCCGGGTCGCGCATGGGGAACGGCTCCCCGATGTACTTCTGCGACAGGCGGTCCATGGCGGCGATGGCCGCGTCGCCCTCCAGGCGCTCCACCACCCGGCCGCGGACGTCCGCCTGCCGGTACGGGTCGTCGCGGTCGACGACCGACAGCGCCACCCGCGGGTCGCGCCCGATGTTCGCGGCCTTGCGGCTGCCGCGCTGGGTGAAGAACACGAGCCGGTCGCCGTCGACGTCGACCCAGACGGGCACCGACGTGGGGCCCTTCGGGCCGGCGGTGGCCAGGTGGGCGTAGTTGCGGGCTCCGAACAACGCGCGCACGTCGTCGGGGATCGCGGTCACGGGCGGCTCCGCGCCGCCGGCTCGGCCGGCTCCCACCTGGCGACCCAGGCCTCGATCTCGTGGACCACGCGCGACAGGGCCTCGCCCTTCGGGGTGAGGCGGTACTCGGTGGCCCCGTCGGGGCGCTCGCGCCGCTCCATCAGCCCGGCGGCCTCCAGCTCGCGGAGCCGCTCGGTCAGGAGCCGCGCCGACAGGCCGTCCACGCTCCCGCGGATCTCGGTGAACCGGGCGGGGCCCTCCATGGTCGCCCGGATCACCGCCGCGCTCCAGCGGCGGCCGAGAAGCTCGGCCGCCGCCTGGTAGCGGTGGCAGACGGGGGGTCGCTGACGACAGCGGTCCATCGCCGTCACCCTACCCCGCCTCAGGCCGCCAACGCGGTCCCGTCGCGGTCGCCCGCCGGCTCCAGGGCGATGTCCAGCACCTCCTGGACGGTGAGCACCGGGTGGACCCGCACGTCCTCGAGGACCGCCGCCGGCACGTCGTCCAGGTCGCGCCGGTTGCGCTCCGGGATGACCACCTCGGTCAGCCCGGCCCGGTGGGCGGCGAGGATCTTCTGCTTGAGCCCGCCGATCGGCAGCACCCGGCCCTGCAGCGTGACCTCCCCGGTCATCCCCACGTTCGGCCGGACGGCCCGCCCCGACGCGAGGGACGCGATCGCCGTGATCATCGTGACGCCCGCCGACGGCCCGTCCTTCGGGATGGCCCCCGCCGGGATGTGGATGTGGACCTCCTTGCCCGACAGCTCGGCGGGGTGGATGCCCACCTGGGCGCCGTGCGAGCGCGTCCACGACAGCGCGATCCGCGCCGACTCGCGCATCACGTCGCCGAGCTGGCCGGTCAGCACCAGGCGGTCGCCCGGGCCGTCGGCCTGCGTGGCGCTCGCCTCGATGAACAGGACGTCGCCGCCCGTGCCCGTCACGGCGAGGCCGGTGGCCACCCCGGGGGTGGCGGTGCGCTCGGCGGCCTCGTGGTGGAACTTCGGCCGCCCGAGCGCGTCCTGCAGCTCGTCGGGGCCGATCGTGATGTGGCCCTCCTGTCCCTCCGCCACTCGGCGCGCCGCCTTGCGGAGCACCTTGCCGATCTCCCGCTCCAGCCCGCGCACGCCGGCCTCGCGCGTGTAGTCGCCGATCACCGACCGCAGCGCGTCGTCGCCGAACGTCACCTCGTCGGGGCGCAGGCCGTTGCGCTCGACCTGGCGCGGCAGCAGGTAGCCGCGGGCGATCGCGAGCTTCTCGTCCTCCGTGTAGCCGTCCAGGCCGATGATCTCCATCCGGTCCAGCAGGGGGCCGGGGATGGTGTCGTAGACGTTGGCGGTCGCGATGAACAGCACCTCGGAGAGGTCGAGCTCGACGTCGAGGTAGTGGTCGCGGAACGCGTGGTTCTGCGCCGGGTCGAGCACCTCGAGCAGGGCCGACGACGGGTCGCCGCGCCAGTCGCTGCCGACCTTGTCGATCTCGTCGAGCATGATCACCGGGTTGCGGGTGCCGGCGTCGCGCACGGCGCGCACCAGCCGGCCCGGCAGGGCGCCGACGTAGGTGCGCCGGTGGCCGCGGATCTCGGCCTCGTCGCGGATGCCGCCCAGGCTGATGCGGGCGAACTCGCGGCCCAGAGCCGCGGCGACCGACTTGCCGAGCGAGGTCTTGCCGGTGCCGGGCGGCCCCACGAGCGTGAGGATCACGCCGGTCTGGGCGTCCTCGAGCCCGCGCTCCTGGCGCAGCTTGCGCACCGACAGGTACTCGAGGATGCGGTCCTTGACCTCCTCCAGCCCGGCGTGGTCGGCGTCGAGCACCGCGCGGGCCTCCTCGACGTCGAGGCGCTCGTCGGAGCGGACGTCCCACGGCAGCGAGACCATCCACTCCAGGTAGGTGCGGATCATCCCCGCCTCGGGGCCCTCCGACTGGCGCTCCAGGCGGGCCAGCTCGCGCTCGGCCTCCTTGCGGGCGTCGTCGGGCATGTTCGCGGCCTCGATGCGCGCGGCCCAGTCGTCCTCGCCGTCCTCGCCGTCCTCGCCGAGCTCCTTGCGGATGGCGGCGAGCTGGCGGCGCAGCAGCATCTCGCGCTGGGTCTTGTCGAGGTCCTCCGCGACGTCCTCGCGGATGCGCCGGCGCAGGCCGGCGTCGGCGAGCCGCTCGCGCTGCGCGGCGATGGCCAGCCTCAGGCGCGCGACGACGTCGGTCGCGCCGAGCAGCTCGAGCTTGGTGCCCACGGGGATCTCCGGGGCATAGCCGGCCGTGTCCGCCAGGCGGCCGGGGTGGCTGATGGACGAGAGGAAGTGCGCCACGCGCGCGCGATCGCCGCGCAGCTCCGCGACCTCCTCGACCACGGCGCGGTACTCCCTCGCGAGGCCGGCGGCCTCGGGGCCGGGGTCGTCCGGGTCGGTCATCTCGTGCGCGCTCACGCGCAGGCCGGCCTCGCCGACGATGGCGGGGCCCAGCTCCGCGCGGTGCATGGCCTCGATCGCGATGCCGCGCGTGCCGTCGGGCAGGTTGATCTCGCCCACGATCTGCGCCACCGCGCCGAACGAGGCGAACCGTCCCTCGATGCGCGGCACGAGCAGGATGCGGCCCTCCACGGCGCCCTCGAGCGCCTCGGCCTGCTCGCCGGAGGTCACGGGGAACGTGACGCTGGTGCCGGGGAGCACCACGGCGTCGTCGAGGGGGAGGACCGGCAGAATGGTGGTGTCCCGATTCATCAAGGCTCCTGGCTGTCGCTCGCTGGTTACACGACGTAACCAACAACGGGGAGGTTACCTTTCGTCACCACCCGGTGCAACCGCCCATGGGGACCCACGACGGGGGCGGCGGCGGGCGGCTCTCGGTCGTTCGTACGTCCGCCGATACCATCGGGGTGTGGAGCTGCGGCGGCCCTGGAGGCGGGGGCCGGACCGGCTGGGGCCGGTCCGGGCGCGCCTGCGCGCCCGCCGCCTCGCCGACGCGGGCGGTTTGCCGCCGCCGGAGCCGGCGCCGCCGCCGTTCGGGGCCGAGTCGGCGCTCGCGCGCGCGCTGACGTTGCGCGCGATCGGCGTGCCGTGCCCGGAGCCGCTGGCGGTGGTGCGCACCCGCGGGCCGGGGTGGACGTCGCGCGGCGCGACGCCCGACCACGCGGCGGGCTGGGCCCGGGAGCTCGCGGCGCTGCCGGCGGCGTTCGCGGTGCGCCCCGAGGAGCGGGTGTTCGGGACGCGGCTCGCGGCGTTCACCCGCACGTCCGGGGGCCTGCGCGACCAGTACGGGACGAGGTGGTCCCCCCTGGAGCTGGCGGAGCTGCTGCTGGGGGCGCAGGACGAGGTGGGCTGGATGGTCGAGGCGCGCGCCCCGGATCATCCGCTGCTGGCGCGCCTGGTCCCGGACGCCGGGCCGATGCCGGCGGTGGTGGCGGTGACGCTGCTCACCCCGGGCGACATGCCGGTCATGCTGTCGGCCGACCTGGCGGTGGAGCGCCGGGGCGGTGCGGCGGGCCGGCGGCGGCACGGCGCGGCGCGGGAGGCCCTGGCGGTCGACGTCGCCTCGGGGCACCTGGTGGGCGGCGGCCCGGACGCCCTCCTGCCGGCCTGGAGCGCCGCGCAGCTCCTGCTGGCCCGGACCGCCCGCGCGGTCCCGGACCGGCGGGCGATGGGGTGGGACGTCCTGCTCACCCGCCGCGGGCCCGTCGTGGCCGACGCGTGGGACCCGTGGCGCGGGGGCACCGCCGCCCGCGTCCGCCACCTCGTCGAGGAGGCCCTCGACGACCGGGGCCGGGGACAGGACCCGCTCGGGGAGCCGCTGGACCCCGCCTAACCGGCGTCCTCGTCCAGCCCCACACCGGTGTGGTCGTTTTTTTGCGACTCGGCGGTCGATATCACGAAGACACCTGGAATAGCTGGTGTTCGTTTTGCGTAACAGCGGCAGAGGCACGATCGCGCCTCCTGGCAGATTTTTGCCGATATAGCGGTAGGTCTTGCTAAGAAGTCAGTAGTGGTCCGCATTATTTTTGATGAAGGGCGGTAGATTGGTCTGCGATGCCGACCTCGCAGACCTTCAGCGCCGCCTATCGTCGCTACACCCCGGTCGCGACGAACCTCCTCATCCGCATCACGACGGCGCTCGGGGCCATCCGCGGCGCGCGGGTGCTCCCGGCTGTCGCAGATCAACTGCGCGCCTCCGCGCGGGCGGGCACGGTGCATTACTCGAATCTGATCGAAGGCAACCAGTTGCCCTTCGTCGAGGCTGAGCGCGCCGCCCGCGGCGAGTTGGCGCCGGACACGCGCGCGCAGATCGAGCTGATCAACTACGTCGCCGCACTCGACTTCATCGACCAACGGCTCGCGGACGGGCTGCTCGCGATCGATGCAGACCTCCTCCTCGACCTGCACGCGATCGCGACGCGCGGATTGGGTCGCGACGGCGATCCCCGCTTCACGCCCCGTCATGAGGGGCGGTGGCGCGACGGCGTCGCCGTCGTCGTCGATCACCTGACAGGCAGGGTGATGCACCAGGCGCCGCCGCCGGGCGACGTCCCCGGGCTCATCGGGGCCATGTTCGAGTGGCTCGATCGACGGCTCAGCGTGGGTGAGGAGCCGCCCTTCGTCCTGGCGGGCGTCGTCCATTATGGGATCACGGATATCCACCCCTTCGCCGACGGCAACGGGCGGGCCGCGCGACTGGTCCAGACGGCTCTGCTCATGGCGGCAGACGTCCTGCCCGGGCGCCTGTTCTCTTTCGAGCGGTACTACGCCGAGGATCGGGGCGCCTACTACGCGGCCCTGCGTTCGGTCCGGCGCAACACGTTGAACATGGAGCCGTGGCTCGAGTACTTCCTCGCGGGGTTGGCTGAGGAGTACGAACGGGTGGCCGCCACGGTCGCGGATCTGAGCACGCTCATGGTCGCGGGCGGTGACACCCCCTTGCGGCTGACGGCCACGCAGGAGCGTGGCCTCGCCGCGCTCAGGATCGCCGGTCGTCAGGAGTTCAACCGACGTGACTACGAACGCGCGGCGGGGATCGGTCGGACCGCTGCGACCACCGACATATCGGAGCTGATCCAGCACGGGGTGCTCGTGCCGCGCGGGGCGGGACCCGGGACGCGCTACGCGTTCGCGTCGGCCATCGAGGGAGCGCGCCCGCGAGCCGAGCGGCGCGGGCGCCCGCCGACGTGGGACGACGCGCGCGTTGAACGGGAGCTCCGCGCGTTCCTCGGCCGACGGGAGACGTGGCCGACCAGAGCCGAATTCGCCGACGCCGGACGCATTGCCCTGTACTCCGCGGCGAGCCGTGCCGGGGGCATCGCGCGATGGCGCCGCGTGCTCGGGCGGTGACCGGCTGGGGTCCCGGTAGCATCCCGCCGTGGATCTCCGCCAGCTGCTGACGTTCCGGACCGTCGTGGACCGGGGCTCCTTCTCCCAGGCGGCCGAGGAGCTGGAGGTGTCGCAGCCGGCGGTGTCGTTCCAGATCCGGGCCCTGGAGGAGCGGCTCGGGCACCGTCTGCTCGACCGCAGCGGGCGCCGGGTGCGGCTCACCGAGGCCGGCGAGGTGGTCTACCGGTACGCGCGCCGGATGATCGGCCTGGAGGCCGAGCTGGAGCGCGAGATGGGGGAGATCGGCACGCGGATCAGCGGCCGGCTGGTGCTCGGGTCGTCCACCGGTCCGGGGGAGGTGCTGCTGCCGCGGCTGCTCGGGGCGTTCCACGACGCGCACCCGGAGGTGAAGGTCAGCCTCGTCGTCAGCGACACCCAGACGGTGTGCGAGCGCGTCCTCGACGACGCGCTCGAGCTCGGCGTGGTGGGGGCGGCGCGCCCGCAGCGCGGGCTGGTGTTCGAGCCGTTCGTGCGCGACGAGCTCGTCGCCATCGTCCCGCCGTCCCACCCCCTCGCGGGCCGGGGCTCGGTGAGCCTGGAGGAGCTCGCCGCCCAGCCGATGCTCATCCAGCAGGAGGGCTCCGGCGTGCGCTCCGTCGTGGAGGCGGCGCTCCGCGAGAGCGGCGTCCGCGACCGCGACCTCAACGTGGCGATGGAGCTCGGCCTGCAGCAGTCGGTGAAGGCGGCGGTGCTCGACGGCTTCGGCATCACGGTCATCTCGCGCCTCGCGGTGGAGCGGGAGCTCGCCGACGGCAGCCTCGTGGCGCTCGCCCTCGAAGGGGCGGGGCTGGAGCGGAGCTTCTTCGCGGTGCGGCACGCCGGGAGGACGCCGAAGCGGGTGAGCCAGGCCTTCGTCGAGTTCGCGCGGGCCGAGCTCGGCGACATGGCGGCTCCTGCATCAGCCCCATAACGATCACTTATCACGCGGGCCGGCGGGGTCCGCTAGGATCGGGCCCGTGTCGAGCCTCTCCGACGCACGCGCCAACGTGCTCGTGGTGGGATCGGGCGGCGCCGGCATGTCGGCGGCCGTCAGTGCGGCGACCGCCGGCGCATCGGTGATCGTGACGACCAAGTCGGCCCTCGGGGCCGGCAACACCGGACGCGCCCAGGGCGGCATCCAGGCCGCGATGGGCGACGACGACTCGCCCGAGTCGCACTACGAGGACACCTTCGCCGCCGGCCACCGTGCCGCGCGGCCCGAGCTCGTGCGCCAGCTCGCGGAGCAGGGCCCCGCCTCCATCGCCTGGCTCGCCGAGCTGGGCGTGGAGTTCAGCCGCGACGGCGAGCGCCTGCGGCTCATCCGATGTGGCGGCGCCAGCCGGAGGCGGCTGCTCCAGGCCGGCGAGCGGACCGGCGCCGAGATGGTCCGCGCCCTCCGCGCCGCCGTCCGCGCCGCCGGGGCGGAGGTCTGGGAGTCCACGCGGCTGGTGGAGCTGGCGCCCGAGGGCGACGGCTGGCGCGCCGTGGTGGCGCCCGGCGGCAACGGCACCCGCCGCACCGTCCACGCCGACGCCGTGGTGCTCGCCGCGGGCGGGGGGCTGCGCGGCGAGGCCGAGGCGCTCGGCGTGGGGAGCACCAACCATCCCGACGCCACCCCGGAGGTGCTGCGGATGGCCCTGGAACTCGGCGCCGAGGGCCGGGAGCTCGACTCGTGGCAGCGCCACCCCACCGGGTCGGTGTGGCCGGAGGCGCTCGCCGGATACGCCCTGCCCGAGACCACCCGCTCCTACGGCGCCACCCTCCACGACGCCGACGGCGAGCGCTTCGTCGACGAGCTCGCTCCCCGCGACGTGGTGGCCCAGGCGATCATGGACGTCGTCGCCGACGGGCGCGGCGCCCTCGCCCCCGACGGGCGCCCCGGCGTGTGGCTCGACACCGCCGCCATCGACCGCGAGAACGGCGCCGGCTTCACCGCCGACCGGCTCGCGTACGTCCACAAGCGCTACGCCCGGGCGGGGGTGGACATCACCCGCGAGCGCGTGCTGGTGTATCCCGTGCTCCACTACCGCAACGGCGGCCTCGCCATCGACGAGCGCGCCGCCACCTCGCTGCCCGCCCTGTTCGCCGCGGGCGAGATCGCCGGCGGGGTCCACGGCTCCAACCGGCTGATGGGCAACTCCCTGCTGGACACCGTCGTCTACGGGCGCCGCGCGGGGCGCAGCGCCGCGGAGGTCTCCCGATGAGCACCGAACCGAGCGTTCTCCCCGGCGCGGTGGCCACCCCCTCGCCGGACTTCCTGAGCCTGCCGGGCCGCCCGCCGAAGCCCCGCGAGCGGGGCATCGCGCACGTCATCGACAAGGGCCTCACCCTCGCGGGGGTGGAGGGCCTGCTCGAGTCGTGCGCCGACCTCATCGACATCGTGAAGCTCGGCTGGGGGACGTCCTACGTCACGCGGAACCTGCGCGACAAGCTCGCCCTCTACGAGAGCGCCGGCGTCCCCGTCGTGCTCGGCGGCACCTTCTGGGAGGTCTGCTTCGTCCAGCAGAAGCTCGACGACTGGCGCCGCTGGGTCCACGACCTGGGCCTGCGCCACGTCGAGGTCTCGGACGGCACGATCAGCATCCCGCACGACACCAAGCTCGAGCACATCCACCGCCTGTCGCGCGACTTCGTGGTGCTCAGCGAGGTCGGCTCGAAGGACCTCCAGACCGTGATCGCCCCCTACCGCTGGGTGGAGCTGATCGAGGCCGAGCTGCGCGCGGGCGCCTGGAAGGTCATCACGGAGGCCCGCGAGACCGGCACGGCGGGCATCTTCCGCGGCGACGGCGAGGTCCGGATGGGCCTCATCGACGAGATCGTCCACGCCGTGGACCCGGACCGCCTGCTGTTCGAGGCCCCCCAGAAGGGCCAGCAGGTCTGGTTCATCACGAAATTCGGCCCCAACGTCAACCTGGGGAACATCCCACCCGACGAGGTGATACCGCTGGAGACACTCCGACTCGGCCTGCGCGCCGACACCCTCATCGACCCGACCCAGCTCGGCCACGTGGACGGAGCGGGGATTTGAGCGCCGCGACGCCGGGTCCCATCGCCCCCCACGGGGGCGCCCTCATCAACCGGCTCGACCCGTCCCTCGACGAGGGCGGCAACCGCCCCCGCGTGACGCTCAGCGCCCGCCAGCAGGCCGACCTCGACCTGATCGCCGTCGGCGCCCTGTCCCCGCTCGACGGGTTCATGGATCAGGCGACCTACGAGTCGGTGGTGGAGCACATGCGCCTGCCGAACGGCCTGGCGTGGTCCGTGCCGGTCACCCTGGCGGTGCGGCCCGACGAGCTCGCCGCGGCCGGCTCCGCCGACGAGGTGGAGCTGGTGGACGAGAACGGCCGCTTCCTCGGCGTGCTCGAGGTGACCGGCCGCTTCGACACCGACCAGGCGCGCGAGGCGAAGCTCGTCTACCGCACCGAGGAGGAGGCCCACCCGGGCGTCGCCTCGCTGTACGCCCACGGCACCACGTGCCTCTCGGGCCCCGTGCGGGTCGCGTCGCGGATGCCGCTCGACCCGGGCGCCGCGCCGTTCCTGCTCGACCCGGCCGCGTCGCGCGCGGAGTTCGCGGCCCGCGGGTGGAAGACCGTCGTCGGGTTCCAGACGCGCAACCCCATCCACCGCGCCCACGAGTACATCACCAAGGTCGCGCTCGAGACGGTGGACGGCCTGTTCATCCAGCCCCTCGTCGGCGAGACCAAGAGCGACGACATCCCCGCCGACGTGCGGATGCGCTGCTACGAGGTGCTGATCGAGCACTACTACCCCCGGGAGCGGGTGGTCCTGGGTGTGCTCCCCGCCGCCATGCGGTACGCGGGGCCACGCGAGGCGGTGCTGCACGCGATCCTGCGCCAGAACTACGGCTGCACCCACTTCATCGTGGGCCGCGACCATGCCGGCGTGGGGAACTACTACGGCACCTACGACGCGCACCGGGTGTTCGACGACATCACCCGCGAGGAGCTCGGCATCACGCCCGTGTTCTTCGAGCACAGCTTCTGGTGCAACCTGACCGGCGGCATGGCGACCACCAAGACGTCGCCGTCCACGCCGGAGCAGCGGGTCTTCCTGTCCGGCACCAAGGTGCGCGAGATGCTCGACCGGGGGGAGATCCCGCCCGTCGAGTTCACCCGCCCCGAGGTCGCGAAGATCCTGATCGAGGCGTACGCGAAGACCGCGGCCTGACCGGCGGGCCGCGCCGCCTCCCCCGGGAGGCGGCGCGCCCCGTCAGCCGTGGATCTCGCGCAGGCTCCTGCGCGCGGGCAGCCACGCGCCCTCCGGCGGCAGCGCCTCGAGCTGGGCCTCCCGGGCGAGCGGGACCTCGAACAGCCCCGGGATGTCCTCCAGGTCGATGAC
>DASSBX010000251.1:0-5318 GCA_035698305.1 Miltoncostaeaceae bacterium
CGGCGTGCTGCTGGCCGCCGCGCTCTACCTGCTGGGGCAGCGGCGCCTCGACCGGGGCCGCAAGCTCTCGTACGCCGGCCGCCCGGGCGAGCCGGACGACGAGTTCATCGAGCTCTAGCGGGGCACGGCCCGCTCAAGGCCCGCGCTGCGGGGCCGACACATCGAGGTATGCGCCAACCGCTCCCCATCAGCGAGGCGGGCGGCGCCCCGGCACCCGCCACCACCGTCGGGGACGGCCCGCTGTGCGCCGCCGTGCACGCCTTCCTGGACGGCGTGTGGCTGCTGCGGGCGCTCCGGGACGACGAGGGCGCGCTCGTCGACTTCCTCATCCTCGACCTGAACGCCCGTGCGGCCCAGATGGCGGGGGTCGCGCGCCACGCCGTCCTCGGCGAGCGCCTCGGCAGGGCGGTGCCGATGGCGCGCCGCCTCGGCCACGTGGAGGTGTACGCGCGGGTGGTCGCGACCGGCGTCCCGGAGACGATGGAGTTCCGGTACGAACCGCCCGACGGCCCGCCGGTCTGGCGCGAGGTGCAGGTGGTGCCCGTCGGGGACGGGGTGGTGCTGACGTTCCGCGACATCACGCGTCGGGTGGTCCTGGAGGAGGCGCGCGCCGCATCCGACCGCGACTTCCGGCTCCTGGCCGAGAACGCGACCGACATGATCAGCCGCGTCACCCCCGGCGGCATCGTCAGCTACGTGTCGCCCGCCTGCCGCGAGGTGCTGGGCTTCGAGCCCCACGAGCTGGTGGGCCGGCCCGCGGCGATGTGCGTGCACCCCGACGACGTCGCCGCCGTGGAGGGGCTGGCCCGCGCGCTGGTGGAGGTCGACGTGGTGCGCTCCCCCGCGTTCCGGGCGCGGCGCAAGGACGGCGCATGGGTGTGGCTCGAGTCGGCGTCCCGGGCGGTGCGCGACGGGCGCGGGCGCCTGGTGGAGGTGCAGGTGTCGCACCGCGACGTGGGCGAGCGCGCGATCGCCCACGCCGAGCACGCCGCGCTCAACCGGGTGTTCGAGGCCGTCGCCGCCGGCGCGTCCGCTCCCGAGCTGCACGACCTGGTGGCCTTCGAGGTGGCGCGGCTGCTGGGGGCCGAGGGCGGCCGGGTGGTGCGCGACGCCGACGGCGCGCCGGAGCTCCTGGGCGCCTGGCGCCGCGACGGGGCCGAGGGCGCCCCCGCGGGCGCTGCCACCCTGGAGGCCCCCGTCCGGCTCGACGGCGCTCCGTGGGGGGCGGTGGCCGCCGACTTCGCCACGCCGCGTGACGTGCCGTCCGGGGCGCGGGGCGCCGTGGAGCGGTTCGCGAAGCTCGTGGGCCTGGCCGTCGCGAACGCCGAGGCGCGCGAGCGGCTCACCGCCCAGGCCACCACCGACGGCCTCACCGGGCTGGCGAACCACGCCACCTTCCACACCGCGCTGATCGACGCCGTCGCCCTGGCCGAGCGGTACGGCAGGCCCCTGAGCGTGGCCATCGTCGACCTCGACCGGTTCAAGACGGTCAACGACACCCTCGGCCACCAGGCGGGCGACGCCGCCCTGCGGACCGTCGCGTCGATCCTGCGCGGCCACGCCCGGCGCAGCGACGTCGTCGCCCGCATCGGCGGCGAGGAGCTCGCGTGGCTCATGCCCGAGACCCCCGTGGCCGAGGCGGTCACCGCCGTCGAGCGCCTCCGCGCCGCGATCGCCGCCGCGCCCGTGGCGGCGCCCCTCGGGCTGACCGCGTCGGTGGGCCTCACCGGGCTGCGCGAGGACGACCCGGGTCCCGAGGCGCTGCTCGCCCGGGCCGACGGCGCCCTCTACCGCGCGAAGAACCTCGGGCGGAACCGGGTCCACCAGTCGTAGCGCCGCTAGCGCCCGGCGCCGTCCTCCCGGGCGGGCAGATCCCGCGCGGCGTCCTCGGTCACCAGCCACACCAGCCGGCCCGCCGGGTCCAGCCGCCCCGCGGGGAGCGCGGGATCGCCCCCGACGGCGCGGCGCACCATCGGCGCCTTGGCGCCGTCGCCCACCAGCATCAGCACCTGCCGGGCGGCGTTGATCACCGGCAGGGTCAGCGACACCCGCCACGGCTGCGGCAGGTCGGGCCGGTGGACCGGGACCATCAGGCGGTCGGTGACCTCCACCTCGGCGGAGCCCGGGAAGAGGGAGGCGGTGTGGCCGTCGGCGCCCATGCCGAGCAGCACCAGGTCGAAGACCGGGTACGGCGAGCCGGGGACGAAGGCGCGCACGTCCTCCTCGGCGCGGGCGGCGGCCTCCTCGGGCGGCAGCTCGCCGGAGATCCTGTGCACCTGGTCGGGGCGCAGCGGGATGCGGTCGAGCAGGGCGCCCTTCGCCATGTTGTAGTTCGACGCCGCGTCCTCCGGCGGCACGCAGCGCTCGTCGCCGAAGAAGAACGTCACCCGGCCCCACGGGGGACAGCGGGCGGCGAGCTGCTGGTAGGCGGCCTTCGGGGTGGATCCGCCCGCCAGCGCGATCGTCGCCCGGCCGCCCGGCGGCTGCGCGAGCGCCACCTGCTCGATCCGCGCGGCCGCCCGGTCGGCGAGCGTCGCCACGTCCTTCACCACGATGACCTCGGGCGCGCTCACGCCAGCCCCGCCGCGCACGCGCCCGCCAGGGCGCGCTCGAAGGCCCGGTCGCGCCGCTGCAGCTCCAGCTCGCCGGCGAGCAGCCGCGTGCGGTCGGGCCGCGGCAGCGGCAGCACCCGGTGCCGCTCGGTCCCGTCCGGCTCGCTCACCAGCACCGACGCCGCATCGCGGCCCGTCGCGCGTTCGATCACCATGCGCCTGCCGTGGGCGCCCTCCAGGGTCACGGCCGCCACACCGAAGCCGTCGCCATCATCGCGCTCGGTCACCTCTGCCTGCAGGCCGGGCCCGATCAGGTCGCGCAGCCACCCGCCGAGCAGCAGCGCGTCGGGCAGGTCACCGGCGCCGTGGAAGATCCTGACGGTCGCCGGCCCGGCGCGCAGCGCGTCGAGCGCGTCGCCCTCCAGCATCTGGACGATCAGCTGCCGCCAGCCGGTCACCGCGGCCCAGGACAGGTCGGTCACGGCCGGGCGCGCGGCCGGCACCCAGGCCGCCAGCGCGCGGACCGCCCCGCGCGCGTCGGTTCCGCGCGCCGCCTCGGTCACCACGCGGTCGGCGATCGCCACCAGCGGCGCCAGCGCGGGGTCGGCCCGCGCGTCGGGCGCCCACGGCCACCACAGCGTCGTCGGCAGGTCGCTCCGCAGCAGCGGGACGGTGGCGCTGGCCGCGCCCGCGCTCACGTCGCCGTGCAGGATCACCACGACGGTCTCCAGGGCGATGCGGGTGGCGCCGCCGACCGACCGGCACCCCGTGATCACGCGGGCGTCGATCCCCGACCCGTCCGGCTCGCCGCAGAGCACCACCGCCCGCGACGGCTGGTGGTCGGCCAGCCGCTCGATCACGCTGAGCATCGCCGCCGTCTCCGACGGATGCCCGGCGTAGGCGACCAGGTTCATGACGCCGGACAGCATGAAGGGCGCGCCTCCGTCGGCGGGCCGCCGCTGCCGCTGGAGCTGCCGCGCGACCTCGTCGACCGTCACGCCCGCGGCACGCCACTCGGCGCGCGGGAGGGTCGCCACCGCGCTCACAGGCGCCTCCAGACGTGGCCGTCGCGGGCCAGCAGCTCGTCGGCGGCCGCCGGGCCCCACGTGCCGGCCTCGTAGTTGGGGAAGTCGCCCCGGTGGGCCTCCCACTCGCGGATCACGCCCTCGATGACCTCCCACGCCCGCTCCACCTCGTCCCAGCGGGCGAAGAGCGTCGAGTCGCCGAGCAGGGCGTCCAGCAGCAGCCGCTCGTACGCCTCCGGCGAGCCGCGCAGGAACGACGACCCGTAGGCGAAGTCCATGCTCACGGAGCGCATGTCCAGCTGGGGCCCCGGCACCTTCGACAGGAACCGCAGGGACGTGCCCTCGTCGGGCTGGATGCGCAGGACCAGCAGGTTCGGCTGCACGGACTCGACCGCCGTGGTCGCGAACGGAAGGTGGGGGGCGGGCTTGAACTGGATCGCGACCTCCGTCGCCCGGCGCGGCAGCCGCTTGCCCGTACGCAGGTAGAACGGGGTCCCCGACCACCGCCAGTTGTCCACCATCACCCGCATCGCGACGAACGTCTCGGTGTTCGACTCGGGATCGACCCCCGCCTCCTCGCGGTAGCCGGGGACGCGTTCGCCCCCGATCCACCCGGCACCGTACTGCCCCCGCACCGTGTCGCGCCGGACGCCGGCCGGGTCGTCGAAGGGCGGGATCGCGCGGAGCACCTTCACCTTCTCGTCGCGCACGTCGCGGCTCTCGAACCGCGCCGGCGGCTCCATCGCGATGATCGAGAGGACCTGGAGCATGTGGTTCTGGACGATGTCGCGCAGCGCCCCGCTCTGGTCGTAGTACCCGCCCCGCCTCCCGACGCCCAGGTCCTCGGCCACGGTGATCTGCACGTGCTCGACGTAGCGGCGGTTCCAGAGCGGCTCGAAGATCGCGTTCCCGAAGCGCAGGACGAGCAGGTTCTGGACCGTCTCCTTCCCGAGGTAGTGGTCGATCCGGTACACCTGCCGCTCGCGGAACACCATGCCCAGGCGGGTGTTGAGCTCCTGCGCGGACGCCACGTCGTGCCCGAAGGGCTTCTCGACGACCAGCCGCGCGAAGCGGCCGGACTGCTCGTCCTCCACGGCCAGCCCCACGCGGCCGAGGTTCTCGGCGATGACCGGGAAGAAGTCGGGGGCGGTCGCCAGGTAGAAGAGGCGGTTCCCGCGGGTCCCGCGGTCGCGGTCCTTCGTGGCGATCACCCGCGCGAGGTCGCGATAGCCGGACTCCTCGGTGAATGACACCGGGACGTAGAGCAGCCGCCGGGCGAAGCCCTCCCAGATCTCGTCGTCCACGGGGATGCTGCCGTGCTTCTCCACGCCCTCGCGCATCAGCTCTCGGAAGGCGTCGTCGCTCATCTGGCTGCGCGAGGCCCCGATGATCGCCGTCTCGGGCGGCAGCAGCTGCTGGACGGCCAGGCTGTAGAGCCCCGGGAGCAGCTTCCGGGAGGTGAGGTCGCCCGTCGCGCCGAAGATCACGACGACGGCGGGCGCCGGCGTCCGCTGCAGGCGGATGTCGTCGTGGGTGGCCGCCGGGAGGGTGGGGGAGCCCGTGTCGATCACATGAGTCTCACACTCGAGTCGAGGGTTAACGTTCGCCTGTCTGGGCCCGCGCCGCGGCGGCGACGGCCTCGGCCGTGATCCCGAGAGCCTCCAGGGCCTGGTCGCCCGGCGCCGACACGCCGAAGCGGTCGATGCCGATGCGAAGCCCGTGAAGCCCCGTGTAGCGCTCC
>DASSBX010000252.1:0-2810 GCA_035698305.1 Miltoncostaeaceae bacterium
CGGCGTCGGCGCGGGCCGCCAGGTGCCGGTCGCGGGCGTCGTGGACCCACTCGGCGTCGAGGCCGGGCAGCAGCTCGCCGTCCAGGAGGGCCGCCGCCTCGGCGTGCCGTCCCGCGGCCGCCAGGGCCGCCGCCCGGTGAATGTCGACCTCGACCTGGTCCGCGGGGCCCAGGCCCACCCGGTCGCGGGTCGCGACCAGGTGCCGCGCGCCGTCGTCGCCGAGCGCCCGCCGCGCCGCGGTCAGGGCGTTGCGCAGGCTGGCGCGCGCGCTGTCCTCCCGCACGTCCGGCCACAGCGCCCCCGCCACGCGCGAGCGGGCGTGCAGGCCCGGGTGGAGCGCGAGCCACGCCAGCGCCAGGCGCCCCGGCCGGCCCGGCGGCACCGCCCGCCCGGCCCCATCCACCTCCAGCGCGAGCCCACCGACCGTGCGGACGCGGAGCATGCCCCGATCCTCATTCACGGGGCGGTGACGGTGCAATCGCGGAACGGGGATGGGGCGGCGCGACCCTGGCGGCACCCGATCGACAGGAGGAGCCATGACCAGCACCGACATCGACGCCGCCCCGGCGACGGCGCCCGCCGCCGACCCCGAGGCCCTGCTGGAGCGCATCTTCACGGCCGGCCTCGCCGCCATGGACCTGATCGCCGTGTACCTGGGCGACCGCCTCGGCCTGTACCGGCTGCTGGCCGAGGCGCCCCGCACCGCGGCCGAGCTGGCCGCCGCGGCGGGCGCCGACGAGCGCTACCTGCGCGAGTGGCTGGAGCAGCAGGCCGTGACCGGGATCCTGGCGGTCGACGACCCGGACGCCGGCCCCGCGGAGCGCCGCTTCCAGCTGCCCGCCGGCCACCACGCCGGCTTCCTCGACCCCGACAGCCCCTTCCACCTGGCGCCGCCGATGGCGCGGGCGGTGGTGGCGGTCAGCCGGCAGATGCCCGCGCTGCTGCGCGCGTTCCGCTCCGGCGAGGGCGTGCCGTACGAGGCGTACGGCCCCGACATGCGCGAGGCGATCGAGGCGTTCAACCGCCCAGCGTTCGTGAACCTGCTGTGCGCCGAGTGGCTGCCGGCCATGCCCGACATCGACGACCGGCTGCGGGCGCCGGGCGCCCGCGTGGCGGAGCTCGCGTGCGGCTCCGGCCGGGCGGCGATCGCGCTGGCCCTGGGGTACCCGGGGCTGCGGGTCGACGGGTTCGACCTGGACGAGGCGTCCATCGACCGCGCCCGGGCGAACGCCGCCGAGGCCGGCGTGGGCGACCGGGTGTCGTTCGCGGTGCGGGACGCCTCGACGAGCCCGTCCGGGGGCGGCTACGACCTGGTGTGCGTGTTCGAGGCGCTGCACGACATGGCCCGCCCGGTGGAGGCGCTCGCGGCCGCACGCGCCCTCGCCGCTCCCGACGGCCACGTGCTGGTGGTCGACGAGCGCGCCGGCGAGCGCTTCACCGCCCCCGGCGACGACCTGGAGCGGTTCCTCTACGGCTCGAGCGTCGCGTTCTGCCTGCCCACCGCCCGCACCGAGCGGCCCTCGGCGGCGACGGGCACGGTGATGCGCCCCTCCACGCTCGCCGCGTACGCCCGGGACGCGGGGTTCGCCAGGGTCGAGGAGGCGCCCATCGACTATCCGTTCTGGCGCTTCCACCGCCTCCACGCGGCGTGAGGACCGGCCGCCGGCGACGGTCCGTGTGTCGCGGGCGTCCGGGTGGGGAACCCGGACGCCCATGGCGCGCTACGGCTTCAGCCTGATGTGCGAGCTCCATCCGCCGGACGTCCTGCTGGAGCAGGCGCGCCGCGCGGAGGAGGCGGGCTTCGACTTCATCACGATCTCCGACCACATCCACCCGTGGCTGGAGTCGCACGGGCACAGCGCCTACGCGTGGTCGGTGCTCGGGGCGCTCGCGGTGCAGACCCGGCGCACGGAGCTGGTGTCGCTGGTGACCTGCCCCACCCACCGGTATCACCCGGCGATCGTGGCCCAGAAGGCCGCGACCGTCGCCGTGATGAGCGGCGGCCGCTTCCGGCTGGGCCTCGGCAGCGGCGAGAACCTGAACGAGCACGTGGTGGGCCGCGGCTGGCCGCCCGCCGACGTGCGCCAGGAAATGCTCGAGGAGGCCGTCGAGATCATCCGCGCGCTGCTCGGGGGCGGGTACGTGTCGCACCGCGGGCCCCATTTCCAGGTGCAGGACGCGCGGGTGTTCACGCTGCCCGACACGCCGCCGCCGATCTACCTCGCCGCCGGCGGTCCGCGGGCGGCGGCGCTCGCCGGGCGCGCCGGCGACGGGCTGGTGGCCACCGATCCCGACGCGGACCTGGTCGCGCGGTTCGACGCCGAGGGCCCCGGCCGTCCGCACATGGGGCAGATCGCCGTGTCGGCCGGCGCCGACGAGGCCGCCGCCGTCGCGGCCGCCCACCGGTACTTCCGCTTCTCCGCCCCCGGCTGGAAGGTCATGTCGGAGCTGCCGAACGTCGCGAACTTCGAGGCGGCCACGGCCGCCGTGCGCCCGGAGGACGTGGCGGAGGCCATCCCGTGCGGCCCCGACCCCGGCCGGTTCGCCCAGGCGATCGGGGCGTGGACGGACGCGGGCTTCGACCACGTCGCCGTCGCCCCCGTCGGCGACATCGACGCCTTCTTCGCGATGTGGGAGGGCGGCCTGAGGGACCAGCTGGCCTAGGGATCCCGCGGCGTCCGTGGAAGGGTCGCCGCGTTGGCCGGTGCACCACGACGACGCGCCCTCGTGCTGGGGGCCCTGGCGGCGGCCCTGCTGGCCGCCCCGCTCGCCGCCCCGGATCACGGGCGGGCGGCGGTCGCCGGGATCCA
>DASSBX010000253.1:0-3552 GCA_035698305.1 Miltoncostaeaceae bacterium
GGTGAGCCACAGGCGGTTGCCGCCGAGGGTGTTGATCCCGACCCGGGACAGCGTGCCGTCGGCGACGGCCACCACCGGCGTCCCGCGGTCGGCGAACAGGTCGTTGCCGTGGTGCCACCCGGTGCCCGCCCGCGGCGAGCCGTAGTCGTCGGTGAACGAGGTCTCCCCCGCCACCGGGAAGACGTAGCCGGCGTTCGCCGGGATCGCGACGCGCGGCGCCTCCCGGCGGGGCAGCCCAAGGGCCGGGGCCGTCGCCAGGGGCGGCGACGTGACCGGGGCCTCGTCGGTCGCCGTCCGCCCCGGGGCGCTGACGGTGCCGGGCGCCGTCGTCGCCGGCGGGTCCGGCTCCGCGGGCGGGTCGCCCTCGGCCGTCTGCAGCTCGACGTGGCCGAGCACGAACGGCTGTCCGATCAGCGCCGCCGCCGCCGGATCCGTGACCTCGACCCGCAGGGCGTTGGCCTGGACGCCCCCGGCGCCGTCGCCGGACTGCTCCAGGAACGCCAGGGCGCCGATGCCGGGGACCTCCACCCGGCTGCCGCGGCCCGCCGCGACGGCCTGGCCGTCGACCGTGAGCCCGCTCACCGACGCCTCGGCGATGGACGCCGAGCCGCGGGAGGGGCCGTCCGAGGCCCGCACGGTCATGCGCACCGCGTCGATGCGCACCCGCCCGTCCAGCAGGCTCACCCCGGTCACCGACACCGTGCCCTCCGCGCGGCCCGTGCGGCCCTCCGCGGACGCGCGCAGGCGCAGGTCGACGCGGGCGACGGTGCCCCCGCCCGCGGGCCGCAGACCCCCGACGCCCCCGCTGCGCTCCTCCGGCCCCCCCGAGACCGCCGACAGCGCCCCCTGCGTGCCGCCGGGGAGCAGCGCGGCGTACCCGACGGCCCGCCCCGAGGCGGTGCCCGGGCCGGCGGCCGCGGCCGCCGAGGCGAGGAGGAGGGCCCCCAGGAGCAGCGCGACGAGCACGCGGAACGGCGTCACGACGGGCATTCTGGCCCCCTGGACGGACGGCGGCAAACGTCGGGGGGCCTGTCTGCCGATGTGAAGGGTGCCACCCCCTGACGTTTGTGTCCGGCCGACGGGCCCTGTAGCGTGGCCCGGTCGGTCGGGACTGCCCACCCCGGCCCCATCCCGCCCCCGCGCAGGAGACTCGCTTCCTGAGACGCCCGCGTCACCTCGCCGCCATCGGCTCCACCATGATCGCCGTGGTCGCGCTCCTCGCGTTCGGCGCGGCGATCGGCACATCGGAACCGGCGGCCATCGAGGCGAAGCGTGCCGAGCTCAGCAGCATCCAAGCGGAGCTCAACTCCCTCGAGGGACAGGTCGAGCAGGCCGCCGAGGCCTACAACGGCGCCCGGTACGAGCTCGGCCAGGTCACCGACCGGATCGACGCCAACGAGCGCCAGACCGTCCAGACCCAGAAGGACCTGGTGGCGACGCGCAAGGTGCTGGCGGAGCGCCTGCGGGCGCTCTACGCGTCCCCCGACCCCAGCCTCGTCGAGGTGCTCATCAACAGCGGCAGCATCACCGCCGCCGCCGACCAGATGCAGCTCCTGGACCGCGTCGGCCAGCAGGACGCCCAGGTGGTCAGCGGGCTCCGCACCCAGAAGGCGCACCTCGCCGAGCTGAAGGTCCAGCTGGAGAAGGACCGCCAGACCGCGGCGGCCGCCGTCGAGGCCCGCGAGCGCGAGAAGGCCCGCGCGGAGTCCCTCCAGGCCGAGCACCAGCGCATCCTCGACTCGGCCAGCGCCGAGCTGCGACAGATGATCGAGGCCGAGAAGGAGCGCGAGCGTCAGGCGGCCGCCGCCCAGGCCCGCCTCGCGGAGCAGCGCGCCGCCGCAGCCGCGGCCGCGTCCTCCGGCACCGCCGCGACCGCCAGCCCCACCGCGTCCTCCGGTGCCGCCGCCGGCGGCTCCTCGGGCGACGCGTCCGGCTCCGCCCCGAGCACCGCGCCGCTGCCCAGCGGCAGCGGCAACGCCGCCGCCGCCAGCATCGCGATGCAGTACCTCGGCGTCCCGTACGTCTGGGGCGGCGCGTCGCCGTCCGGCTTCGACTGCAGCGGCCTCGCGTCCTACGCCTACGCGCAGATCGGCAAGAGCGTGCCCCACTACACCGGGGCGATCTGGGCGGCGTTCCCGAAGGTGCCGTCCGGCCAGCTCGAGCCCGGCGACATGGTCTTCTTCAACGGGCTCGGCCACATGGGCATCTACATCGGCGGCGGCCAGTACGTGCA
Source organism: Miltoncostaeaceae bacterium (assembly GCA_035698305.1). Taxonomy (GTDB): domain Bacteria; phylum Actinomycetota; class Thermoleophilia; order Miltoncostaeales; family Miltoncostaeaceae; genus Miltoncostaea. The sequence continues at coordinate 2,234 of DASSBX010000253.1, forward strand.
CGCGCCGCACACCGGCGACGTCGTCAAGGTCTCGAGCCTCGGCGGCCGGTCGGACTACGTGGGGGCCGTCCGCCCGTAGCCGCGCCGGCGCACGCCCGTCGCGGCGAGCGCTGACCTCAAGCACCGCCCCCCCGCGACCGATGGGGGATGTGATGGCAGGATGCCTCCCCGCGCCCCGGCGGCGCAGGGCCCTCGGATGGGGCCTCGCGATCGCCCTCCTGGCCCCCGTGCCCCTCGGGGCCGCCGTGGCGTCCGCGTCCCCGGCGACCGACCTCGCACAGGCCCGCGCGCGGGTCGACCGCACCTCCGCCGAGCTGATGGCCGCCCGGTCGGCCGCCGACGGCACCGGCGGGGCGGAGCGCGACCGACTCGAGGCCATCGAGCGACGCCTGCAGCAGGAGAAGGCCGACCTGGTGCGGCTGGAGCGGGGCCTCACGGCACGCCAGGCGGCGACGCCCGCCGCCGCGCCCGGCCCGCAGGAGACCACCCCGCCGCTCACGCCCGACGCCGGGGCGCAGGACGGCCCCGTCGTGCGGCTCGCGGACGCCCCCGACGAGACCGCCGTCGCCGGCACCGCGACCCCGTCCCTGTCCCCGGCGGTGCGGCGCCAGGACGAGGTGGTGCCGCAGGTGCAGGGCGACGCCGCCGCGCAGGCGTCGCGCATCGACGGCTACCTCGCCTCCAAGTTCAGCCCCCTCACCGGCCTCGGCGCCGTGTTCGTGACCGAGTCGCAGGCCGTCGGCCTGGACCCGCGGTTCCTCGTCGCGATCAGCGGCGCCGAGACGAGCTTCGGCACCTACGGGCCGTCGCAGGCGATCCACAACCCCTTCGGCATGGGGCCGGGGATCGCCTACCCGTCGTGGGCGGCCGGCATCCGCGCCGCCGCGCAGAACCTGGGCGGCAACCTCTACAAGGGCTCGGGGCTGGTCACCATCGTCGCGATCCGCAACCGGTGGGCCCCCGCCGGCGCCGTGAACGACCCGACCGGCCTAAACAGCAACTGGGTGCGGAACGTCAGCACGTACCTCGCCGAGCTCGGCGGCGACCCCTCCGCCGCGGTGTTCACCGGCGTCGCGGCGCCCGTCACCGCCGTCGTCCCGGGGGCGGCGACCGGCCCCACCGCGCCGCTGCCGGTGTACACGCCCCCCACCCCCGTCCTGGGCCAGTCGGGCAAGGGCCCGTCCGCCGCCGAGTCGGCGCTGGCGGTGCTGGGCGCGCCGGGCGCCGCGAAGGGCGCCGACCCGGACGCCGGCTTCTCGCCCGCCGGCCTCGTGCGCTGGGCGTACGCCGATCACGGCGTCGAGGTGCCGGGCGGCCTG
>DASSBX010000254.1:0-2501 GCA_035698305.1 Miltoncostaeaceae bacterium
CCCGCCTCGGGCGGGTGGAGGGCGACGCCGTCGTCCCGCTCGCGGGCGCCGACGTCTCGGCCGCCCTCGGCGGCGCCGTGCCGGCGGCCGACGGGGACCCGCGTCCCCTCGCCGGCGTGGAGCTCGCGTCCCCGCTGGTGCCGGGGAAGATCATCGGGATCGGCCTCAACTACCGCGACCACGCCGCCGAGACCGGGGCGCCGCTGCCCACGCGGCCGCTGCTGTTCGCGAAGCTCCCGACGTCGGTCGCCGGTCCTGGCGACGCCATCGTGGTCCCCGCGTACACGGACGAGCTCGACTACGAGGGCGAGCTGGCGGTGGTCATCGGCCGCCGCTGCCGCGACGTCGCCGCGGCCGACGCCCTCGGCGCCGTCTTCGGCTACGCGGTGATGGACGACGTGAGCGCGCGCGACCGCCAGCGCGAGGAGCCCCAGTGGGTCCGCGCGAAGGGCGGCGACACGATGGCCCCCTGGGGGCCGTGGATCACGACGGCCGACGAGGTCCCCGACCCGCAGGCGCTCCGCATCCGCACCTGGGTGAACGGCGACCTGCGCCAGGACGGCTCCACCGCCGACATGGTGTTCGGAGTCGCGGCGCTCGTCGCGTTCTGCTCGGCGTCGTTCACGCTCGAGCCCGGGGACGTCATCAGCACCGGCACCCCCGCCGGCGTCGGGGTGGCCCGCGACCCGAAGGCGTTCCTGCGGCGCGGGGACCGGGTGCGCGTGGAGATCGAGGGCCTCGGCGTGCTGGACAACCCGGTCCGATGAGCCCCGAGGAGGCGCTGACCCGGGTGCTGGGCGTCACCGGCCTGGGCTTCCCGCGCGGGGTGCTCGGCCCGGAGACGTGGGCGCTGGCGCGCGCGCTGGGGGACGACCCCGACGCGGGCGACCCGGCGGCGCTCGCGGGCGCCGCATCCGCAGCCCACTGGCCGGAGCTGCGCGGCCCCATGCAGGCCGCCCTGCTCCGCGCCCGCGACGGCGCGGCGCCGGAGGACCTTGAGGCATTCGAGATCGTCCTCGAGTGGGCGGCCGACGATGATCCTGACACGCCGCTCGCCCGCGCGCTTGCGGTGCGGGCCGCGCAGGAGCTGGCGGCGGCCGACGGGCGGGCGCGGGCGGTGCTGCGCGCCGCGGAGGAGACCGTCGCGGCGGGCGGCGCGGAGGCGGCGGTGGCCGCCTCCACCGCGGCCGGGGCGATCGCCGCCGACCTGCTCGACCTGGACCCGGAGGACTTCGCGCCGGAGATCGCGGAGTACGTGGGCGCCGGGGCGGGCGGCGACGATGTCGACGCCCTCGCCCGCGCCACCGGCGACCCGGAGATCCGCACGTGGGCCCGGTCGGCGGTCGCCTCCGCGGCGCAGGACGACGTGGAGGCCCCGCGGGCCGCCGCCGGCGTCCGCGTGCTGGCGGCGGGGGCCCCGCCCGAGGATCCCGCGGAGGACCTGGTGTGGGTGCCGACGATCCTGTCGCTGGTCCAGGAGGCCGTCGAGCGCTCGCTCGCGGACGAGGTCGGCGGCGATCAGCCCGCCGGGGACGCGTAGTTGGGCCGCAGCTCCGCCTCGCGGAAGCCCCAGCGCAGCATGTTGCGGTAGGAGGGTCCCGGCGCCTCGCCGTCTGCGGGCGCGCCGGTCTCGGTCACGAAGTGGCGCGCGCCGGCGGCCAGGGCCACGCGGGAGCGGGCGGCGAAGAGCGCGCCCTGCGCCCCCTTGCCGCGGTGCTCGGCGATGGTGGCGCCGAGCGCGAACCACGCCACGTCGCCGTGCACCACCACCCCCGCCGCGCCGACGGGCACGTCGCCGTCCAGGGCCAGCAGGCACGTCCAGCCCGGCGCGTCCACGAGGCGCGCGATCCAGCCGGCGAGGTCCGGCGGCAGCCCGAACGCCGCGACCACGATCGCGCCGAACGCCGGCGCGGTGCCGGCGTCGGCCGCCGCCGTCCGCAGGGCGGTGGCCGGGCCGGCGATCTCGCCGGCGGGCCGGTGGAACGTCATCCACGGGCGGGCGGGGCGGTACCCGCGGGCGAGGAGCCGGTCGCCGAGGTCGCCGGTGGCGCCTGGGGCGGCCGACACCTGGTGGCGCCCGCCGCGCGCGGCATAGAAGGCGGCGATGCGGTCGAGCTCGGCGTCGCCGACCTCCCGGCCGACGCCCACGCCCACGGCGTGGCACAGCATCGGATTGCCCGCCTGCGAGGCGACCGCCAGGCAGGTGCCGCCGGCGATGTCCACCGAGGCGATGCCGTGGCGGTCCGCCATCTCGGCGGGGGCCGCCGCCCACAGCGCCCGGTAGCCGGCGAGCTCCGCGCTCACGCCCATTCGAGCGGGGCGTACCCGCTGGAGCGGGGCGCCGAGACGATCAGCACCTCCGCGGGCTCGGCGCCGTCGTTGCGGACGGTGCGCGTCGGCTCGGGGTCGAGCCGGGCGAAGGTGCCCGCGGGAGCGGGGTGGTCGACGCCGTCGACGACCAGCGTCGCGGCCCCGCTGAGCACCACGAACAACTCCTCCTG
>DASSBX010000255.1:0-15843 GCA_035698305.1 Miltoncostaeaceae bacterium
TGCGGCGGCCGCGGCGGGCGGCGTCGACCGGCTCGAGCCCGCACGCGGTCGGGCACACCGCTTCGGGATCGCCGTGTCCGGCGCCGCCTACCCGCTCCTGCGCCGCGCCCTGCTGAGCCTGGGCCTGGACGGCGAGGTCCCGGTCCTGCGACTGGGCCTCACGTGGCCCGCCGACGCCGCCGCGGTGCGCCGGCTCGCCGACCGGGTGGACGAGGTGGTGGTGATGGAGGAGCGCGCCGGCCACCTGGAGGACCAGGTGCGCCGGGCGCTGGAGGGGCGCCGCCAGGCGGTGTGGGGGAAGGCGTTTCCCGGGGGCGTGCGGGGTTTCCCGGAGGCCTCGGGCATGGACCCGGACATCGCCCTGGCGGCGCTCACCCGGCTGGTGCTCGGCTCCCCGGGGGCGTTCCCCGGGGCGGCGGCCGAGCGGGCCCGCGCGGAGCAGGAGCGGGCCCGGGCCCTCACGGCCCGCGCGCTGGCGGTGACGCCGCGCACGCCCACCTACTGCGCCGGCTGCCCCCACCGCGGCACCAACTCCCCGATGCTGGAGATCCGCAAGCGGCTGATGGACCCGGCGTACATGCGCCGCGTCCACCGCTCGGGCCCGGTCGACGTGATCGCCCATGGCGGCATCGGCTGCTACTCGATGGCGGTGCTCCCGCCGTTCGGGGAGATGCACGATCTGTCGGCGATGGGCCTGGGGGGCGCGACCGGCGCCGGCGCCGCGCCGCACGTCACCAACCGGCACTACGTGCTGGTCGGCGACGGCACCTTCTTCCACGGCGAGATGTCCACGATCGCCAACGCGATCAAGCAGCGCCAGGACATCCTGTACGTGATCCTCGACAACAAGAACACGGCGATGACCGGCCACCAGGGCACCCCGGCCAGCGAGACCGACCTGATGGGCCGGCCGCAGACGCCGCTCGAGATCGAGCGGATCGTCGCGGCGATGGGTCCCTCCTTCCTGGCCCGCTCCAACCCGGACGACCGCGAGGCCCACATGGACCTGCTGGAGCGGGCGCTGCTGATGGACGGCACGCGGGTGGTGATCGCCGACAAGGAGTGCGCGATCACGTCCGGCCGGCGGCGGCGCGCCGAGCGGGCGCGGACCGTCGCGGACCTCGGCTACCTGCCCGAGGTCACCCGGTACAACATCGTCGAGGAGACCTGCGAGAACTGCCGCGAGTGCACCCGGGCCACCGGGTGCCCCGGCCTGGAGCTGGCGCAGACGCCGCTCGGCCAGAAGGTGGCGATCAGCGAGGACGTCTGCGTCGACGACGGCTACTGCGCCGCGATCAAGGCCTGCCCGAGCTTCGAGCGGGTCACGATCCACCGCTCCCGCCCGCCCGCCGAGCGTCCCGCGGCCGACCTGACCGCCCCGCCGCCGCCCGACGTGCCGCGCTCGGAGGGCCCCTACCGCGTGCACCTGGCCGGGGTGGGCGGCATGGGCATCGGCGTGGCCGGCCGCATCCTGATCGAGGCCGCCGCCGGGGAGTGGCCCGAGGTGGAGGTGTTCCATCGCAAGGGCATGGCGCAGCGCGGCGGCGGCGTCTTCAGCCACGTGGTGATGCACGACGGCGTCGTGCCGCTGCCCGCCGAGATCGCCGCCGGCGAGGCCGACCTCATCATCGGGCTCGACCCGATCGAGTGCGCCCGGGCCCTGCGCCTGGCCTCGCCGGCGCGCACCGCCGCCGTGATGGACACCCACCGCCGGCCCACCACGAACATCCTCACCGGGGACGCCGCCCACCCCGACGACCTGCTGGAGCGGGCGAACGCCGAGACGCGGCCGGGCGGGCTGCTGGCCACCGACGTGTCGGCCGCCGCCAAGCGCGTGCTGGGCGACCGCATCTACGCCAACGTCGCCCTGCTGGGCGCCGCGTGGCAGCGCGGCTGGATCCCGATGCCGCTCGAGGCGATGGAGGGGGCGGTGCGGGCCGTCACCGGGCGGCGCGCCGAGGCGAACCTGCGCGCCTTCCTGCTGGGCCGGGTGCTCGCCGCGACCGACGCCGCCACCGACGCCGCGACCGGCGCCGCCGGGACCGCCGACGCGCTGATCGCCCGGGAGGAGGGCTGGATCCGGTCCCGCCGAGAGCGGCGGGCCTTCCGCGCCGCCGTGTCGCGCGCCCGCGGCTCGGGCCTCGGCGAGTCGGCGATGCGGATGCTGGCGCCGCGGCTGCCCGAGATCGTCGCGTGGGGCGGGGCGGCCTACGCCGACGAGTACCTCGACGCGGTCGAGCGCGTCCGCGCGGCGGCTCCCGCCCTGGTCCCGGCCGCCGTGCACAACCTGCACCGGGCGATGGCGATCAAGGACGAGGTGTTCGTGGCGCACCAGCTCACCAGCGAGCGCAAGTACGCCCGCGACCGGGAGCGCTTCGGGATCGACCGGGCCAACGGCGACCGCATCGCGTACGAGCACCTCAACCGGCCGGCGTTCGACCTGCTGGGCCGGCACGTCGAGTGGGACATGACGACCCGCGACTGGCAGCTGCGGCTGGTGCGCCGGGCCCGGTTCCTGCGGCGGCTGATGCCGTCGTGGCACCGCCGCGAGCGGGCGTTCCGCGACTGGTACCTCGGCGAGGTGGTCGGTGCGGTGCACGACGGCCGGCTGACGGGCGCCGCCGCCGAGGAGGCGCTGCGGCTGCCGGAGTCCGTCACCGGGTTCCGCGACGTCCGGTATCCCAAGGAGGACGCCGCGTACGGCCGGTTCGCCGAGCTCATGGAGGAGCGGCGATGAACGTCATCGACGACGCGGCGGTGGGGCCCTACGAGCGGGTCGTCCACGCCGAGGACCGGCGGTCGGGGCTCCGGGCGATCGTGGCGGTCCACTCCACGGCGCTCGGTCCCGCGGTGGGCGGCACCCGGTTCCACCCGTACCACTGCGAGGCGAGCGCCACCATCGACGCCCTGCGGCTGGCCGAGGGGATGACGCTGAAGGCGGCCGCCGCGGGGCTGCGCCTCGGGGGCGGCAAGGCGGTGATCATGGGGGACCCGGAGCGGCTGCGCTCCCCCGCGCTGTGGCGGGCGTACGCCGAGGTGGTCGACCTGTTCGGGGGCGGGTACCACACCGCCGAGGACGTGGGCACCACGCCGGCCGACATGGCCGCCTTGCGCGCCCACACGCCGTTCGTGCTCGGGATCCCCGGTCGCGGCGGGTGGGATGGCGACCCGTCGCCGTTCACGGCGCGCGGCGTGCTGGCGGCGATGCGGGCCGCGTGGGAGGACGAGACCGGCGCGCCGTCGCTGGCGGGGACGCGCGTCGTGGTGGAGGGCGCCGGCAAGGTCGGCGGCGCGCTCGCCGGGCTGCTGGCCGCGGAGGGCGCGACGGTGATGGTCAGCGACATCCGCACCGAGCGCGCCGTCGCCCTGGCCGCCCGGACCGGCGGGCGCGCGCTCGACCCCGCCATCGCCCTCGCGCAGCCCTGCGACATCCTCGCGCCGTGCGCGATGGGCGGCGGGCTCAGCCACGCGACGGTCGGGCGGCTACGCTGCCGCTGGGTGGTGGGATCGGCGAACAACCAGCTCTCGGACGAGGGCGTCGCCGGCGCCCTCCACGACCGGGGGATCGGCTACGTCCCCGACTTCGTGGCCAACGCGGGCGGGCTGATCTGCGTGTCGCAGGAGCTGGAGGGGGCCGATCCGGGCGCCGCGGGCGCCGCCGTCGACCGCGTGGGCGACGTGGTCCGCGACCTGCTGGCCGCCGCCCACGCCGACGGGGGGACGCCGCTGGAGGCCGCGCACCGCCGCGCCGCGTCGCGTCTGGCGCCGGCGGGGGTGCGGTGAACGAGGGGCTCAGCGACGACCAGGTGGCCCTCCGCGCCACCGTCCGGGAGGTCGCGGAGGGCGAGATCGCGCCGGTCGCCGAGGAGCTCGACCGCGAGGGCCGCTTCCCCTACGCGATCGTCGCGACGCTCGGCGAGCTGGGCCTCATGGGCATGACGGTTCCCGAGGAGCTCGGCGGCGCCGGCCTGGACACGCTGTCGTACGCGATCGCGATCGAGGAGCTCGCGCGCGTCGACTCCGCGGTGGCGGTGACCGTCGCCGCCCACACCGGCCTGGGGACGATGCCGATCGTCATGTTCGGCACCCCGCGGCAGCGCGAGCGCTGGGTCCCCGACCTGGCGGCGGGCCGGACGCTGGGGGCGTTCGGGCTCACCGAGCCGGAGGCGGGGTCGGACGCCGGCGCCACCCGCACCCGCGCGGCGCCCTCCGACGGGGGGTGGCGGATCGACGGCAGCAAGATGTTCATCACCAACGCCGGGACCGACATCACCGCCTGCTGCACGGTGACGGCGCTGACCGGCGACGGCGAGATCAGCGCGTTCATCGTCCCGGCCGACGCTCCCGGGTACCGCCCGGACGCGCCGCTGCGCAAGATCGGATGGCGGGCCAGCGACACCCGGCCGGTGACCCTCGACGGGGTGCAGGTGGGCCCGGACGCGCTGCTCGGGCCGCGGGGGGCGGGGCTCCGGCAGGCGCTGACCGCGCTCGACGGCGGCCGCATCGCGATCGGCGCGATGGGCGTGGGCCTGGCCCAGGGGGCGTTCGAGCTCGCGCTGCGCCACGCGCGGGAGCGGCGCCAGTTCGGCCGGGCGATCGTGGGCTTCCAGGCCGTCCAGTTCAGCCTCGCCGAGATGGCGACGGAGATCGCCGCGGCCCGCTGCCTGCTGTACCACGCGGCCCGGGTGAAGGACGCGGGCGGCGACGCGACGGGCGTCGCGGCGATGGCGAAGCTCACCGCCGGCCGCCTCGCCCAGACGGTCGCGGAGCGCAGCCTGCACCTGCACGGCGGCTACGGCTGGATGGAGGAGAGCCCGATCAGCCGCCTCTACCGCGACGCGAAGATCCTGGAGATCGGCGAGGGCACGTCGGAGGTCCAGAAGATGGTGATCGCGCGGGCGGTCGGCGCCCATGAGTAGCCCGGCCGGCGAGCCGTACGTGCTGTCGATCCTCGTCATGCCCGCCCAGGCCAACACCCTCGGCGTGATGCACGGTGGCCACATGATGAGCTGGATGGACATGGCGGCCTGGGTGGTCGCGACCCGGGCCGTCAGCGAGGAGCAGACCGTGTTCTTCAAGGCCATCGACGCGTGCGTGTGGTCCGGGCCCGTGCACGCCGGCGAGGTCTGCCACGTCGAGGCCCGCCTCGAGCGGGTGGGCACCAGCTCGCTGACGGTCGCGCTCGCCGCCCGGTCGGAGGATCCGGTGCGCAAGACCACCCGGGACGTCTGCCGGGCGACGTTCACGATGGTCACCGCCGAGGACGGCCGGCCGGTCCCGGTGCGCCTGCACGACGCGCCGGGCTGACCCGCCCGGCCGCCCTCGGCCCGCGCTCAGCCGGGCAGCGCCCCCAGCTGGGCGAGGATGCCCATCACGTCGAGGTGGTGGGCGATGGCCGCCGTGCGCCCGTCCCGGGTGGTGATCCACTGCGTCGAGGTGATCCGGATGCGCCGGCCGGTGGGGGGGATCTCCCCGTCCGGGGTCGCCAGCGGCCCCGTCTGCGTGCCGCTCCAGGCGATCTCGAGCGCCGCCGTGTCGCCCTCCTCCAGCGTGCGGAGCACCGTGCCCCGGAGGTCGGGCATCGCCGTCCTCCAGGCGCGCCACGCGCCGTCGCAGGCGTCCATGCCCTCCAGGCGGAGGGCGGTGCCGGTCTCGGTGTAGATCAGATCCGGGCTGCAGATCTCGCGGAGCGCATCCCACTCCGCGGCGTTGAACGCCTCGATGCCGCGCACGCCGAGCGCCGCCGCCGAGCTCGCGATCATGGTTCCCCCCTCGTCGTCGTCAGGGCGCCCGAAGGGCGACGCTACGACGGGTTCGCGGGCGCGGGAAACCCCCGGTCCACGACGTGAGACGGAGGGTCCTCGCGCGCAGCGGCGACGTCCGGGGCATGGCGTACAACGTGGGGTCGATGGCGCACGCATCCCACCACACCTGGGGTTCGGGTTCCCGAGGAACCCCCGCATCTAGCGTCGACGCGCCTTGTCCGGCCACCCCCCGTATGCGACCCTGAGCGCCCCCGTGCCGACCGCCGACCCGCCCTTCGTCCACCTCCACGTCCACTCGGACTACTCGGTGCTCGACGGGGCCTGCAGGATCGACCGGCTGCTCGACACGGTGGAGCGGATGGGCCAGCCCGCGGTCGCGCTGACCGACCACGGCGTGATGAGCGGCGCGGTCGAGCTGTACCGCAAGGCCACCAAGCGCGGCATCACCCCGGTGGTCGGGCTCGAGGCCTACGTGGTGCCCGACCACAACGAGCGGCCCAGCCGCGAGCGGCGCAACCACCTGACGCTGCTCGCCGAGACGACCGAGGGCTACCACAACCTCATCAAGCTCTGCTCGGCCGGCTACCTGGAGGGCTACCACCGCAAGCCGCGCATCTCCCACGAGCTCATGTCGCGCCACGCCGACGGCATCATCGCGCTCTCCGGCTGCCTGTCGGGCGTCGTCTGCGCCAGCCTGGAGCGGCAGGACGAGGCCGCGGCCCGCGCCGAGCTCGACACGCTGGCCCAGATCTTCGGCCGCGACGACGTCTACGTGGAGATCCAGCACGCCGGGCTGGAGGTCCAGACGGGCATCAACGCCCGCCTCCGGACGGTGGCCGCCGACGCGGGGCTGCCGATGGTCGCCACCTGCGACGCGCACTACCCGTGCCGCGAGGACGCCGACGCGCACGAGGCGCTGCTGGCCATCCAGACCCGCGACCTGCTGAGCAACCCGAAGCGCTTCCGCTTCGAGACGAAGGAGTTCTACCTCAAGACGGGCGCCGAGATGGCCGCCGCGCTGCCCGACTTCGTGGACGCGATCCCGGTGTCGATGGAGATCGCGGAGCGCTGCAAGGCGCTCGACCTGCCGCTCGGGGACATCAAGCTGCCGCGCTTCCCGGTGCCGGGCGGCGAGTCGGCCGAGGCCTACCTGGAGCGGCTCTGCCGCGAGGGCCTCGACCGGCGCTACCCGGGCGGGTGGCCGGCGGCGGCGGAGGAGCGGCTGCGGTTCGAGCTCGGCGTCATCGCCGAGATGGGCTTCTCCAGCTACTTCCTGATCGTGTGGGACTACATGCGCTGGGCGCGCGAGAACGGCGTCGGCGTCGGCCCCGGCCGCGGGTCGGCCGCCGGGTCGCTGGTGGCGTACTCGCTCCGGATCGTCGACCTGGACCCGCTCGCCCACGACCTGCTGTTCGAGCGCTTCCTCAACCCGGGCCGCAAGTCGATGCCGGACATCGACTCCGACTTCTCGGTCGCCGGCCGCGACCGGGTGGTGGCCTACGTCACCGAGAAGTACGGCCGCGGCGCGGTCGCCCGCATCGGCACGTTCGGCAAGCTGCTGGCCCGCGCGGTGGTGCGCGACGCGGGCCGCGTGCTGGGGCACACGTACGGGCAGGTCGACCGCATCGCGAAGCTGGTGCCCGAGCGCCCCATCGGCATCCGCCTGGACGAGGCGATGAAGCCGGGCACCGAGCTGAGGCAGGCCTACGACGAGGACGCCGTCACCCGCCAGATCGTCGACACCGCCCGCCCGCTGGAGGGGCAGGTGCGCAACGAGGGCGTCCACGCCGCCGGCGTCGTGATCGCGCCGGGCGACGTGACCGACTACGTGCCGGTGCGGGTGGACGACGAGGGCAACGTCGTCACCCAGGTCCCCGACCACGACGTCGAGGCGCTCGGCCTGCTGAAGATGGACTTCCTCGGCCTGCGCAACATCGACGTCATCGACGGCGCGCTCGCGCTCATCCGCGACCGGCACGGGGTCGACCTCGACATCGAGACGGTGCCGCTCGACGACCCCGCCACGTACGCGATGCTCGCCCGCGGCGACGCGATCGGCGTGTTCCAGTTCGAGTCGAGCGGCATGCGCGAGGCCCTCCGCGAGGTGGGCCCCACCGAGTTCGCCGACCTCATCGCCCTGGTAGCCCTGTACCGGCCGGGCCCGATGGCGTTCATCAGCACCTACGCCCGCAACAAGCGCGACCCGTCCCGCGTCACGTTCGAGGACCCCCGCCTGGAGCCGATCACCGGCCCCACGTACGGGGTGGCGGTCTACCAGGAGCAGCTGATGGCGATCTCCCGGGCGCTCGCCGGGTTCTCGCCGTCGCGCGCGGACGACCTCCGCAAGGCGGTGGGCAAGAAGGACAAGGTCCTGATGGCCTCGCTGAAGGACGAGTTCATCGAGGGCTGTCTCGCGAGCGGCACCGCCAAGCCGGTGGCGCAGAACCTGTGGGCGCTCTGCGAGGCCGCGGGCGACTACTCGTTCAACAAGAGCCACGCCGCCTGCTACGCGCTGCTGGCCTACCGGACCGCGTACCTGAAGGCGAACCACCCCGCCGAGTACATGGCGTCGCTGCTCAGCTCGGTGATGGACACCAAGGACCGGGTGCCGTTCTACGTGTCGGCCTGCACCGACATGGGCCTGGCGGTGCTGCCGCCGGACGTCAACGTGAGCCGCGCCGACTTCGCGGTGACCGGCGAGACGGAGATCCGCTTCGGCCTGACCGCCGTGAAGGGCGTCGGCGGACCGGCGGTGGCGGCGATCATCGCGGCGCGCGACGCCGGCGGCCCGTTCGAGACGCTCTGGGACTTCTGCCGCCGCGTCGACCAGGCCCAGGTCAACAAGCGGGCCCTGGAGAGCCTGGTGCGATCCGGCGCCCTCGACTGCACCGGGGCGACGCGGCTCGGGATGGTCGAGGCCATCCCGGCGGCCGTGGCGGCCGCCGCCCGCCGCCGCAACGACATCGCCGCCGGCCAGGAGTCGCTGTTCGGAGCCGTGCTGGGCGCCGACGGCGGCGCCACCGCGGCCGGCGTTGTGGAGCTCGACCCGCCGATCGGGCCGGCCGAGATGCCGCGCGACGAGCTGCTGGCGGCCGAGAAGGAGGCGCTGGGCCTCTACGTGTCGAGCCACCCGCTGCAGGACTGCCGCCAGCAGCTCGCGCGGGCCGTCAGCTGCGGGCTGGCCGCGCTGGTGGACCGGGCCGACAACGAGACGGTCACGGTCGGCGGGATCATCGGCGCCGTCAAGAACATCACCACCCGCAGGGGCGAGCCGATGATGTTCATCCGGCTCGACGACCTGCAGGGCGCGGTCGAGGTGGTGGTGGTCCCCGCGGTGATGACCGAGTGCCGGGAGCACCTGGTCGCCGACCGCATGGTGCTCATCACGGGCCGCGTCGACCAGAAGGGTGAGGGCGAGACGAAGCTCGTCGCCCAGATCGTGAAGCCGTTCACGCCCGAGGAGGGCGCCGAGGAGGAGCGGCTGGTGGTGCGCGTGCCGGTGGCGCGCCTGGCGGCGACGGAGCTGGGCGAGTTCCGCCGCCTGCTGGTCGATCACGCCGGGTCGGCGCCGGTGGTGGTGGACGTGGAGACCGGCTCCGGGCGGCGCCGGCTGTACCTCGGCGAGGAGTTCAGGGTGAACCCGCGGGCGAACGGCCTCGTAGCAGAGCTGAAGACCCTTTTCGGCGAGCGCTGTCTCGCCTGACCCAGCGGTCCGGGGCGGCTTGACCACCCCGCGGGGGCCCGGCTTCAATACCGGGGTGCCCCACCTCATCCATCCGTGTCGCTGACGCCCTCGGCGGCCGCCGCCGCCCACGCCGCAGGCTCCTGCCGGCAGTGCCCCGTGTCGTGCGAGCGGGTGGTCCAGCCGGCGGGCTGCGTCGAGATCGGCTGTCCCAACATGTACTCGTACGAGCGCGACGGCCGCACCTGGGTCGGCTGCCTGGAGGGCGTCTACCGCGTCGAGATCGACCTGGAGCGGATGCGCCGCATGCAGCGCACCCAGGCGGGCTTCGGCGCGCTCCGCGCCGCCCGTGAGCCGCTGCCGATGTGTCGCGCCACGATCGAGCGGACGTTCGAGCACCGCGGCGTCGAGCCGTGCGTGAACCCCGACTTCCTGCTCTCCGGCGCGGGGAGCACCTACACGGTCACGGCGACCCGTCGGGTGGGCGACCGCCGGGAGTGATCGGCCTGATCACGGGGACGGGGCTCTACGAGCTGGACGGGCTCGCGGGGCGGCGGGCAGAGGACGTCGACACCCCGTACGGCCCCGCCACCGCCATCCTCGGCGAGCTGGACGGCGTGCCGGTCGCGCACGTCCCCCGCCACGGCCCCGGCCACGCGCGCCTGTCGCACCAGGTCACCCCCCGCGCGAACGTCGCGGCGCTCGCGTCGCTGGGCGTCGCGGCGCTCGTGTCGACCACGGTCTGCGGGGCGGTCGACCCCACGCTGGAGCTCGGGCAGCTGGTGGTGTTCGACGACCTCCACTTCCCGTCCAACCGCCTGGCCGACGGGTCGCTGTGCACCCTGTTCACCGGCCCGGACATCCCGGGCCGCGGCCACTGGATCTCCGAGCGGCCGTTCGGCGAGCGCGTGCGCGCCGCCCTCGTCGAGGGCGCCACCGCGGCGGGCCTCGGCGTCCGCGACGGCGGCACCTACGGCCACGTTGACGGCCCGCGGCTCAACACCGTCAGCGAGATCGCGCAGCTCGCCGCGGCGGGGATCGCGTGCGTGAGCCAGACCGGGGGCCCCGAGACCGTGCTGGCCGGGGAGGCGCGGCTGCCCTTCGCGCTGATCGGCTTCGTGACCGACCACGCCAACGGGGTGATGGATGAGCTGACGCCGGCCGAGACCCTGGCCCGGCTGTTCGGCGAGAGCGGCGGGGTCTTTCAGGCCGCGCTGCGGGCGGCGCTGCCGCTCATCGCCGCCGACCCGGGCGAGCCGGCGGGGATGGTCTTCTCGCTCTGAGCGTCCGCCCGCTCCCGGCGCCACGCCCACAGGGCGGCGGCGGCGAGGGCGACGGTCCACGCCCAGTGGAGGGGCCAGGTGGCGGCGTCCTCGACGAGGTAGTCCGGGGTGATCCAGCGCATCGCCCGGTAGAGCGGATCGGCCGTCGTCTGCAGGTCGACCACCCAGGCGAGGCGCCCGCGCAGGCCCTCGGTCACGATGAACGCCTGCGCGACCACGCCGACGGCGCCGAGGGCGACGGCGCCCGCCAGGCGCGCGCCGCCGGCCCGCACCCACCAGGCGATCGCGATCGCCGCGAGCGGCAGCACCACCACCAGCTGGCGGCCGGGGAACCACCAGCCCTGCATGGTGAGCGCCACGAACGTCGCCACGAACCATCCGGCGCCCAGGGGCAGCAGCAGCGCCGCGACGCCGCGAGGGCGCCGTGCCAGGAGCGCGGCGACGGCGGGGACCGCCAGCAGCCACAGCGGCTGCCAGGCTGCGATCCCGAAGTCGCGGTCCACCAGCAGCCCCACGATCCGCCGGCCGCGCCCGACGTAGTCCGGGTCGTTCCCCACCACGGTCAGCTGGCCGTTCACGAAGTGCGAGCCGGCGGCGTACGCGGTGACCCCGCCGTAGACGGTCACGTGGACGGCCACGAACGCGACCGCGCAGGCGGCGAGCGCCCCGGCCAGCGCGGCGGCCGGGGCGACCCGCCGGCCGCGCGCCAGCCGCCACAGTCCCACGGCGGCGAGGGCCGCCGCCACCGGCACGTACTTGATCGACAGCCACGGCAGCGCGACCAGGCACACCGCCATCGCGAGCAGGCCCCACCGGCGCATCGGCCCGGTCAGGGCGGCCACCGCGCCCATGGCGCAGAGGGCGCCGACGATCTCCGGGTACACCTGCGACCCGTATGCCGCCAGCGGGACGGTGGCGGCGAGCAGGCCCACCACCGCCAGCGCGGGGAGGACGGGCACGGCGAACCGGCGCACCGCGGTCCACAGCGTCAGCGCCGCGAGCGCGGCCGCCACCAGGCACAGCGTGAGCTTCGCCGCCACCCAGCCGCCCAGCCCGGTGGGGACCGCCAGCAGCACGGGCAGGAGCGGATCGTGCGGCTCGATCAGGCGCCCGTCCCGCGTGGGCGCCGCCTGGGGCCGCAGCATCAGCTCGTTGAACGGCGCGTAGTCGCGGTGGAGGAACTCGTCGTACACGTCCAGGTCGCCGTCGCTCCAGATGCTGATCGCCGTGACCAGGTAGTGCGGCTCGTCGGCCGTCGTCCGCTCCCCGTACGCGGCCCGCACGCCCACCCCGGCGGCGGCCGCCCCGAACGCGACCAGCGCGACGACCACCATCGCGACCCGCAGCGTCGGGCTCCCGAGCCTCACCCGAACGCCCGCTCCCGCCGCACCACCAGCAGCCACGTGAGGATCCCCGACAGGGCCACCAGCACCAGCGACGCCAGGCTCGCGTCGGCCCAGAAGGCGTCCTCGGCGGCGCCCCACACCCGCGTCGCGAGCGTCGGGAAGCCCGCCGGCGCGAGCAGCAGCGTCACGGGCAGCTCCTTCATCGCCGACAGCAGCACCAGCCCGGCGGCGGCGGCGAGGCCGGGCGCCATGAGCGGCAGCTCCACGCTCACCAGCCGCGACAGGCGTCCGCGGCCGAGGGTGCGGGCGGCGTCGTCGAGCCGCCGCGGCACGCTGGTCACGGCCACCCGCGCCGGCCCCAGCGCCAGCGCGCCGAAGTGCAGGGCGTAGGCGCCCACCAGCAGGGGCAGCGTCTGGTACAGCGCCCCGATGGCGCCGGGGCTGTTGAGCGTCCAGAACGCCAGGGCCAGCGCGACGACGATCCCCGGCAGGGCGAAGCCGCCGGTGATGAGGGCGTCGGCAGCGCCGCCCAGCCGGGTGCGGTGGCGCATCGACAGGTAGGCCACGGGCAGCACCACGGCCACCGCCACGATCGCCGCCGCCCCGCTCGCCAGCGACGTGTTCACCGCCGGCTCGATCAGCCGCTCCGGGTTGGCGACGATCGACGTCGGCCGGTCGGAGCCCTGGCCGGCGCCGCGCGACGCCCAGTAGCCGAGCACGGCCATCGGCGCGGCCAGCGCCAGGCCCAGCAGCGCGACGAGGTAGGCGTAGGCCGCCGCCCGCCAGCGCCCGAGCGGCACGATCAGGGGGCGGCCCTGGCGGCGGGCGTCCAGGGCGGAGGGGGCGAGCCTTCGCTGGCCCAGCACCACCACGATCGCCAGCAGGCCCAGCGCCAGGCTCAGCGTGGCGGCGACGGCCGGGTCGATCAGGCGGTTGGCGTAGATCGCGCGCGTCAGCGTGTCGTACCGCAGCAGCTGCACCGCGCCGAAGTCGGCGAGGACGTACAGGAACACGAGCAGGCCGCCTGCGGCGATCGCGGCGCGCGCCTGCGGCAGCACCACGGTGCCGAAGGTCGCGAGCGGGCCGCGCCCCAGCAGGCGGGCCGACTCCTCCGCCGACGCCGGCAGCTGGCGCAGGCGCGCGGCCACCGGCAGGTACACGTACGGGTAGGTCAGCAGCGTCAGCACCGTGAACGCGCCGGCGTAGCCGTCGACCGCGAGCACGCCGGAGATCCCGAGCGGCTCCAGCAGCCGCTCCACCAGGCCGCCGCGGGCGAACGCCGCGATCAGCGCGAAGGCGCCGATGAACGACGGCAGCACCAGCGGCAGCGGCAGCAGCAGGCGCAGCGCCCCCCGGCCCGGCAGGTCGGTGCGCATCACGATCCACGCCGCCAGCGTCCCCGCGACCGACGCGGCCACGGCGACGGTCGTCGCGAGCAGCAGGCTGCGCCCGAGCGGCTCCAGCAGCGCCTCGTCGCCCAGGATCTCCCAGGCCCGCCCCTCGTCCCAGGTGCGGATGGCCAGGTAGGCGAGGGGGGCGGCGAAGGGCAGGGCCAGCAGCGCCACCGTCACGCGGAGCCCGATGCCGCCGCCCCTGGCACGCCACGCGCTCAGTTGAGGCCGGCCTCCGCGATCAGCTTGCCGGTGGTGGCGATGTCGCCCAGCTCGTCGGGCTGCTCCCCCGGCGGCGGCTTCAGGGAGCCCAGCGCGGGCACGCCCACGGCCGCCGGCACGCCGGCGGACAGCGGGTACTCGAACGTCTCCTCGGCGAAGTACTCCTGGGCGTCCCGCTCCAGCAGGAACGCGATGAACCGCTGCGCGTCCTCCTGCCGGCCCGAGCTCGCCAGCACGCTCGCCGAGCTGGGGATCACCAGGCCGCCGATGTCGCCGGCGTCGAACCGGTGGTTGCGGCTCGGCAGGCCCGGGTCCTCCTCCAGGAAGCGGTGGTTGTAGTAGTGGTTCACCAGGCCGAACGGGATCTCACCGCGCCCGACCGCCTCCACGATGGCGTTGTTGTTCGCGTAGGTGGGCGAGTCGTTGGCGGCCATCCCCTCCAGCCAGGCCCTGGTGGCGTCCTCGCCCTCGATCTGGCGCATGGCGGTCACGAAGTCCTGGAACGAGCCGTTCGACGGCGCCAGGCCCACCTCGCCGCGGTACGCGGCGTCCGTGAGGTCGTGGACCGACCCGGGCAGGTCGGCCTCGTCGACCATGTCCTCGTTGTACACCAGCACGCGCTGGCGGCCGCTGACGCCCACCCAGCGGCCGTCGTCGTCCTCGAAGCCGGGCTCCACCCGGGCGAGCAGGTCCGCGGGGAGCGGCGCCAACAGGTCGCGCTCGGCCAGGTACGCGGTGGCGCCGGGGCTCTGGCCCCAGAAGACGTCGGCCGGGGACCGGTCGCCCTCGGTGCCGATCAGCAGGGCCAGGTCGTTGGTGTCGCCGTAGCGGACGTCGATGGCGACGTCGTTCCGCTCCGAGAACTCCTCCAGGAGCGGCGCCACCAGGCTCTCGGTGCGGCCGGTGTAGATGGTGAGCGCGTCGCGATCGCCGTCGCCGCAACCGGCCGCCACCATCACCCCGACGGCGGTGACCACCGCCGCCAGCAACCCCGTCGTCCGTCCCCGCACGCGCCCCTCCTCGTCGGCTCTCCGCACCCACGCGGGCGCGCCGGGCGCAGTGTAAGGTCAACCGACGTTGAATATAAGGACCACCTTCGATCGCGTGTCGGCCCGGCCCAAGTCCGCGATCACCGCGGTCGGCGTCGTGGCCCTCGCGGCGAGCGTCGCGTACCTGCTGTGGGCGGTCGACCTCTCGGCGATCGGCGAGACCGTCGCCGCAGCGCTGGACGACCCGCTGGGCCTGGCGCTGGCCCTCGCCGCCTACGCCCTGGCGTTCGGCGTCCGCGCCGGGCTGTGGTGCCGCACGCTGCCGGGCCTCTCCTTCGGGCAGTCGCTCGCCGCCATCCACGTCTCCCTGGCGGGCAACCACCTGCTCCCGTTCCGGCTGGGGGAGCCGCTGCGGGTGGTGTCCGTGGTGCGCCGCGCGAAGGTGCCCGTGGCCCCCGCGACGGCGTCGACCGTGTTCCTGCGCGCCGGCGACGTCCTGGCGGTCATCGCGATCGCCGCGATCCTGGGCCCCGGCCTGGCGCACCGGCTGGTGGGCGACGCGGCGATCCCGCTCGCGGTCGCCGCGGCGCTGCTGCTGGTGGCCGCCGCCTGCTGGCTGGCGCGGGTGGTGCGCCGCTCCGGCGGCGCCGCCCGCGGGTGGCTGGCGCTGGCCGTCCCGGGTGCGGCTGCGGCGTGGCTGCTCGAGAGCGTCCTGATCTGGTCGTGCGCCGGCTGGGCCGGCCTGGACGTGTCGCCCGCCGAGGCGGCGCTGGTCACCGCGGTCACGATCGCGGCCCAGACGGTGGCGATCACCCCCGGCGGCATCGGCACGTACGAGGCGGCCGCGACGGCGGCCCTGGTGGGCGTGGGCGCCGGCCCGGGTCCCGCGCTGGCGGCGGCGGTGACCGCCCATGCGATCAAGACCGCGTACGCCCTCGTCGCCGGCGGCGTGGGGGTCTTCGCCCCCGCCCCCGGCCTGATGGGGCGCCTGCGCCTGGCGCCGCCGCCGCGGCGTCCGCCACGGGCCGTCACCGCGGCGGATGCCCCCGTGGTGCTGGTGCTCCCCGCCCGCGACGAGGCCGCCACGGTGGGCGACGTGGTGCGCCGAGCCCCCGCGCGGGTCGACGGCCATCCGGTGCGCGTGGTGGTCGTGGACGACGGCTCG
>DASSBX010000256.1:0-3661 GCA_035698305.1 Miltoncostaeaceae bacterium
GGCCGTCGCGAAGAACAGCAGGTACAGCACCATCAGCGGCGTCATCGCCACGCCGTCGTTGATGTCGAACGCCGTCGCCGCCAGGAACAGCAGCACCAGCGCCAGCAGCTGGGTCATCTGGTAGCGGACGTAGGCGACGACCTTGTCGTACACGCGCCGGCCGATCTCCACCGCGTGCACCAGGGTGCCGAAGTTGTCGTCGGTCAGGATCATCCGGGCGGCCTGCTTGCTCACCTCGCTGCCGCTGCCCATCGCGACGCCGATGTCGGCCTGCTTCAGCGCGGCCGCGTCGTTCACGGCGTCGCCGGTCATCGCCACGATCTGGCCCTGCTCCTGCATGAGGCGGGCGAGGCGCAGCTTGTCCTGCGGCGTGACCCGGCCGAAGACGTGCAGGCCGGGCAGGCGGCGCACCACCTCGTCGTCGTCGAGCTCCTGCAGCTCCGCCCCGCTGATCGCCCCGGGGCCGAGGCCCAGCTCCCTGCCGATCGCCCCGGCGGTCACGGCGTGGTCGCCGGTGATCATGCGGACGTCGATGCCGGCGCCCAGGGCGGTGGTCACGGCGTGCTTCGCCTCGGAGCGGAGCGGGTCGATGATCCCGGTCAGCGCGGCGAACGAGAGGTCGTGCACCAACGCCATCGGGGTGTCCCCCGCGGCGGCCAGCTCGTCGTCGCCCACCAGCCGGGCTGCGAACGCCAGCACCCGCAGGCCGTCGCCGCCCATCCGGGCGTTGGCGGCGTCGATGCCGGCGCGCGCGTCGTCGATCGGCACCTGGTCGGGGTTGAGGGGTCCGCCGGCGTGGCTGCACCGCGCCAGCACCACGTCGGGCGCGCCCTTCACCAGCTGCACCAGGTGCTCGCGGCCGTCCAGCTCGACCCGGTGGAACGTCGCCATGAACTTGTAGTCCGAGTCGAACGGCACCTCCGCCAGGCGCGGGTAGGCGCGGCGGGTCTCGCCGGCGTCGACGCCGAGCTTGGCGGCCAGCACCACCAGGGCGGCCTCGGTGGGGTCGCCCACCACCGCGCCGTCGTCGGACACCGTCGCGTCGCTGTCCAGCACCAGGCCCAGGGCGAGGCGCGTGAAGTCGGGGACGGGGACCCCCGCCACCGAGGTGATCGCCCCGCTCTTGCGGTAGCCCTCGCCCTCCACCGGGAAGTACGCGCCGTTCGCGTAGACGAGCGACACCATCATCTCGTTGAGCGTCAGCGTCCCCGTCTTGTCGGTGTTGATGACGCTGGTCGCGCCGAGCGTCTCGACGTCGGTCAGGTTCTTCACCACCGCCTTCGCCCCGGCCAGCTCCTTCGCTCCCAGCGACAGCAGGCCGGACACGAAGGCCGGCATGCCGGTGGGGATGGCCGAGATCGCCATCGCGGTGCCCAGCAGCACCACGTCGGTGAACGACTCGCCGCGGATGAGGCCGACGACCACGATGATCGCCACCGCCGTCCACGCCACGATGCCGAGCACCTTCGTCAGCGTGTCCAGCTCGCGCTGCAGCGGCGACCGCGTGCGCGTGACCGAGGTCAGCATCGTCGCGATCTGGCCCATCTGGGTGTCCATGCCGGTCGCGGTGACCACCATGGTCGCGGTGCCGCGGGTCACGGCGGTGTTCTGGAACAGCATGTTGGTGCGGTCGCCGACGGGCGTGTCGGCGTCCAGGACCGCCGCCGCGACCTTCGCGACGGGGGCGCTCTCGCCGGTGAGCGCCGCCTCCTGGGTCTCGAGGGTGGCGGAGCGCAGGATGCGCCCGTCGGCGGGCACGATGTCGCCCGCCTCCAGCTGGACGATGTCGCCGGGCACCACGTCGGTCGAGGGGATCAGGGCGACGGCGCCGTCCCTGACCACCCGCGCCTGGGGCACCTGCAGGTTCGACAGCGCGTCGATGCTCGCCCGCGCCTGCAGCTCCTGCCGCGTGCCGAGCACCAGGTTCAGCAGGATCAGGAGGCCCACGACGACGGCGGTGGAGACCTCGCCGATGATCAGGCTCACGACCACCACCGCGATGAGCATGAGGTTCATCGGCTCGCGGAGCTGGACGAGCGCGATCTCCCAGACGGAGGGGGGCTTCTCGGCGGCGATCGCGTTGGGGCCGTGCTCGCCGAGCCGCGTCGCCACCTCCGCGCTCCCGAGCCCCGCCGCGGCGTCGGCGCCGAGCGCGGCGGCGACGTCGGCGCCCTCCAGCGCGTGCGGCGGCGCCGCCGCCGCGGCCGCCGTGGCCTCGTCGATGCGCACCGTCGCCTCCGCCGCCGGGTCCATGTCCCGCACGCTACGGCGCCGTTCACCTGCCTACGCCGGGGTGGAGCCCGATCACCCGGGCGAAAATCGGGGGCTACGCGACGGTCACGCGCCGCACGCCGGCGGGGCCGCTGATCACGATGCGGTCCGGCTTCGCCGGGAAGGTACGGATGAACCCGTTGTGGGCGACCGGGTACGTCCGGCCGTCGATCGTGATGCGGTCGTAGCCGTCCAGGACCACGAGGCTGAAGACGTACCGGCCCTTCGCGCCGCCGCCCATGAAGGCGACCCAGCCGCGGTTCCGCATCCGCCGCAGCTCCTTCGCCCGCGCGGCCGCGGTGCGGGGTGCGCCGCATCCGATGCCTCCGCCGCGGCCGGCCCCGTCGGACGTCATCACGACCGCCCAGCCGTCGATCCCGTGGGCCAGCATCAGCGCCTCGCCGCGGGCGCCGGTGGCGGCGACCCGGACGCTCCCCGCGACAAATGGGCAGGGGACGCCCCCGGGGAGCGCGGGGCGCCCGTCCCACGCGGTCGCCGGGTCGTCGAAGACGGAGAGGTGCGGCTGGAGCGGCCGCGCCGCGGGGAGCCCCGCGGGTGCGGGTTGCGCCACCAGCCGGGCGACCGCGCGCTGGAGGTCCCGGTCTGAGGGGACCTCCGTGTACCGCCGGGCGATCCGGCCGCGCCGGTCGATCAGGATGATCTCCGGGTGGCCCCCGACGCCGAACGCGCGGCCGACGGCGCCGTCGGGGTCGGTTGCCGTGGCGGTCCCCCGGAAGGCCCTGTCGGTCGCGCCCGACGGCCGCGTCACGGTGACGGGCGCGGTGGCGAAGCGCTCCGCTGCCGGCGTGGGCTCGCCGGACACCACGATCAGGGGCGAGGCCGGCGCCATCCTCACGAGCCCCATGAGATCCGCCGCCGCGGCGCAGTCCGCGCAGCCGCTGTCGATGAACGCCAGCGCCACCACCTGGCCGCGCAACGACGAGAGCCGCGTCCGCGGGTCGCGCAGACCGGTGGTGGGATCGGGGTACACGACCCGGAAGGTCACGTCGGGGGCGCCGCCGCCGACGCCGACGTCCTGGCGGTCGCCGGACGGCCCCTGCACGATCAGCAGCGCCACCAGCGCGATGCCGGCGAGCGCCCCGGCGGCGCCCAGCGCCACGGCCCCCAGCCGCCGCAGCCGGCGACGGGGCGCGTGCGCCGCCGCGCGCCGGCGCACGTCGCCCCAGTCGGCCCGCGCGTCGCCGGGCGCGGGCTGGAAGCGGTCGAGCGCCTCGCGCGCCCGCGGATCGACCTCGCTCACGTCTCGCTCCCCAGCCGGCGGCGCAGGTTGGCGTGCGCGGCGTGGAGCGTCGCGCCCACCGTCCCTGGCCGGATGCCGAGGGCCGTCGCGATGCCGCGATGGTCGAGGTCGGCGTAGTAGCGCAGGAAC
>DASSBX010000257.1:0-4531 GCA_035698305.1 Miltoncostaeaceae bacterium
GACGAGGACCCGGCCGGCGGCGCCAGCACGAGCCGGAGGGAGCGCATCCATGCACTGGCGGTTTCGGCGTTGCGCGCCCGGACCTTGAGCGCCACCCTTCACGGGATGGCCCTCCGCGCCCCCGATCGGACCCGCGCCGCCGGCGCGCTCGTCGCCTACGGCCTGGCCGCGGCCGCCGCGGCGGCGGCGATCGGGCTGGTCGCGGTGGGGACCCGGACCGGGCAGCTCTGGGACGACGCCGGACGCGGCGGCGCCTCCCCCTGGGACCAGCCGGCGGTGTTCCGAGGGGCCAACAGCCTGCTCGACACCATCAGCGTCACGTCGCTCGCCCTCGTCGGCGGGGCGATCATCGCCCTGGCGCTCCTGCGGGGCCGTCCGCGCCTCGCGGTGGCCGCCGGCGTGGTGCTGCTCGGCGCCAACGTCACCTCGCAGGTGGTGAAGCGCGCGTTCGACCGCCCCGATCTGGTGCTGGGCTGGGCCGCGGGGCCGGGGGCCTTCCCCAGCGGCCACACCACCGTGGCGATGTCCCTGGCGATGGCCCTGATGATCGTGTCGCCGCCCTCCCTGCGCTGGTCGGCCGCCCTCGGCGGCTGCGCGTACGCGGCGGCGGTCGGGATCGCCGTGATCGCGATCGACTGGCACCGCCCGAGCGAGGTCGTCGGCGCCTACCTGGTCGTCGTGGCGTGGACGGCCCTGACGATGGCCGTCGTCACGGCGACGGGCGAGGGCGAGGCCCGCCCGCCGGGACGGGCGGCGCGCGGCATCACGATGGCCGCCGGCGGGGCCGCCGCGCTCTTCGCCCTGGTGGTGCTCACGGCGGCGGCGCGGCGCCTCGACCTGCACCAGATGGTGATCGACCGGACGTCGTTCGCGGTGGCCGCCACCGTGTCCGCCGGCGCCTGCGCGCTGCTCGGCGCGCTGGCGACCGCGCTGGTCCAGCGGGCCGCCCAGCCCTCGCGGGCGGCGCCGTCCCCGGTTATCGTGCCGCGGCATGCGCGTCGGCATCCTGACCGGCGGGGGTGACTGCCCCGGCCTGAACGCGGTGATCCGCGCCGTGGTGCGCACCGGCGGCCGCCAGGGCCGCGAGCACGTGGGCCTGCGCCGGGGATGGAAGGGCCTGCTGGAGCGCGACGGCCGCCCGCTGACCCGCGACGACGTGAGCGCCATCCTCACGCGCGGCGGCACCATCCTGGGCAGCTCCCGCACCAACCCCTTCAAGTCGGAGGGCGGCGGCGAGGAGTGCGTGCGCGCCTTCGCCGACATGGGCCTGGACGCGCTCGTGGCGATCGGGGGCGAGGACACCCTCGGCGTGGCGCGCCGGCTGCACGCCGAGCACGGGCTGAAGGTGGTGGGTGTCCCGAAGACGATCGACAACGACCTCTCGGGCACCGACTTCACGTTCGGGTTCTGGACGGCCGTGCAGATCGCGACCGACGCGATCGACCGCCTGCACACCACGGCCGAGTCGCACGACCGCGTGATCGTGGTCGAGGTGATGGGCCGTCACGCCGGGTGGATCGCGATCGAGTCGGGCCTCGCCGCCGGTGCCCACGCGATCCTCATCCCGGAGCAGCCGACATCGGTCGACGCGGTGGTGCGGCGGTTGGAGGATCGCCGCGCCCGCGGGCGCACCTACGGGATCGTGGTCGTCAGCGAGGGCGTGCAGCTCGAGGGGGACGCCGGGTCCGGCGAGGTGGACGAGTTCGGGCACACGCAGCTCGCGAAGGCCGGGGTGGGCGAGGTGCTGGCCGAGCGCCTGTCGGAGCGCATCGGCGCCGAGGCACGGCCCGTGGTCCTGGGGCACGTCCAGCGCGGCGGGACCCCCATCGCCTTCGACCGCGTGATCGCGACCCGCTTCGGCGAGCGCGCCGCCCATCTGGTGTCCCGGGGGGGCTTCGGGCGGATGGTCGCGCTGCACGGCGGGCGCGTCGGGGACGTTGAGCTGTCGGAGGCCGTCTCGGTGCTGAAGACCGTGCCCGAGGACATCTGGCGCGCCGTGGAGGAGGTCGTCGCCGGCCCGTAGGGCCGGGCCGGAGGCCCGCCGGGACGCCGCCGGGGAGGGCTGGACGCCTCACGGCAGGCCGGTGCTACCCTGCGCCGCCATGCCATCCCTCGTCATCTGTGAGAAGCCGTCCGTCGCCCAGGACGTCGCCAAGGCGCTGATCGGCCCGAAGGCCACGCGCGTCGGCGACCACTGGGAGGGTCCGGACGTCCTCGTCGCCTTCGCCGTCGGCCACCTCGTCGAGCAGGTCGACCCCGACGCGTACGACGCGCGGTACAAGAAGTGGAGCTACGACGACCTCCCGATCCTGCCGGACGAGTTCCGCTACCACCCGCGCGACCCCAAGGCCGCCAAGACACTGAAGGGCCTGCACGCGCTCATGAAGCGGCCGGACGTCGACGTGATCGTCAACGCCTGCGACGCCGGGCGCGAGGGCGAGCTCATCTTCAAGCTCATCCTGGAGACGGCCCCGAAGGCCGCGCGCGAGAAGCCGGTGCGGCGCGCCTGGTTCAGCTCGATGACGCAGAAGGCGATCAGGGACGCGTTCGACGCGCTGCGCGAGGACGAGCAGATGCTGCCGCTCGAGGCGGCCGCCCGCGCCCGCAGCGAGGCCGACTGGCTCGTGGGCATGAACGCCACCCGCGCCGCCACCACCAAGGCGGGCTCCATCCGCAAGGTGCTGTCGCTGGGCCGCGTCCAGACGCCGACGCTGGCGCTGATCGTGAACCGCGACCTGGCGATCGCCGCGTTCGTCCCGGAGGACTACTGGGAGGTCGAGGCGCAGTTCGCGACCGCCGCGGGCGCGCCCTACAAGGGGCTGTGGCACGAGGGCGCCACCACGCGCCTCACCTCCGCCGAGCCGGCCGAGGCCATCGCCGCCGCCGCGAGCGGGCAGCCCGGCGCGGTCGAGTCGCTCGAGACGAAGCCGCAGACCGAGCAGCCGCCGCTGCTCTACGACCTCACGACGCTCCAGCGCGAGGCCAACTCGCGGTTCGGCTTCTCCGCCAGCCGCACCCTCGGCGCCGCGCAGGCGCTGTACGACCAGCACAAGCTGCTGACCTATCCGCGCACCAACTCGCGCTTCCTGTCCGGCGACATGGCCGGCCAGCTCAAGTCGGTGGTGAGCGGGGTCGGCGCGGCCGCGGCCGAGTACGCGTCGCCGGCCCGCTACGTGCTCGGCCTCGACCGCCTGCCGCTGGGCCGCGTGGTCAACGACGCGAAGGTCACCGACCACCACGCCATCATCCCCACCGAGGGCGACCACGACCTCGCCCGCCTGTCGCGCGACGAGCGCCGGATCTACGACATGGTCGCGCGCCGTTTCCTGGCCGTCTTCCACCCCGCCGCGAAGTTCGAGCGGACGGTGGTCGAGACGCGGGTCGGCGAGCACCTGTTCCGCTCGCGCGGCAAGGTCCTGATCGAGGCGGGCTGGCGCGCCGCCTACGGCGAGGAGGGCTCCGCCGACGCGCCCGCCGCGCCGAACGGCAAGGGCGACGAGGAGTCGGAGCAGTCGCTCCCGCAGCTCGCGGTTGGCGACGCCGTGACGTGCACGCACGCCGACGCGCTCGCGAAGCAGACCAAGCCGCCCGCCCGGTACTCGGAGGGCACGCTGCTGCGCGCCATGGAGACCGCCGGCAAGCTCGTGGAGGACGACGAGGCCGCCGAGGCGATGAAGGACGCCGGCATCGGCACCCCCGCCACCCGCGCGGCCACCATCGAGCGGCTGGTGGACGCGGAGTACGTGGAGCGCGAGGGACGCGCCCTGCGCGCCACCGAGAAGGGCATCGGCCTGGTGCGGATGCTCGGCGACCACGTGCTCACGAGCCCCGAGCTCACGGGACGCTGGGAGCAGCGGCTCAACCGCATCGAGCGGGGCGAGGAGCAGGCGCAGGAGTTCCGCCACGAGATCGACGACTTCACCCGCCAGGTGGTCGCCTGGTTCGCCGACAAGGAGCGCGGCGACCTGCGCATCGAGCGCGAGCCGCTCGCGCCCTGCCCCACGCCGGGCTGCGAGGGCCAGGTCGTCGAGTATCCGAAGAGCTACGGCTGCAACACCTACCACGGCAAGGACGACCCGGGCTGCGGCTACACGCTCTGGAAGCAGCAGAACGGCCGCACGATCACCCGCGACGAGGCGCTGGAGCACATCCGCGCCGGCCGCTCCAGCAAGGACCTGGAGGACGAGCGCGAGGTCATCGGCCCCTGCCCCACGCCCGGCTGCGGCGGCGAGATCATCGAGCGCACCAAGAGCTACGGCTGCACCAGCTGGAAGAGCCGTTCCGAGCCGGGCTGCGGCTACGTCATCTGGAAGAAGGTGCGCGGCCAGAAGGGCGAGGTCGACGTCGAGACCGCCCGGGCGATGGTGGCCCGCGGCGAGACCAACGCCGCCCCCGCCGCCTCGAAGGAGCCGTTGGCGGCGTGCCCCACCCCCGGCTGCGGCGGACAGATCGTGGAGAACAGCCGCGCGTACGGCTGCACGAGCTGGAAGAGCCGCGAGGAGACGGGCTGCGGCTTCGTCATCTGGAAGCG
>DASSBX010000258.1:0-12966 GCA_035698305.1 Miltoncostaeaceae bacterium
CACGCGAGCGCCTCCGGCAGGCCCCGCTCGTACGCCTCGCCGGCCTCGGCCAGCGTCAGCGTCGCCTCGACGTCGCCCACGTGGACGGTCACCCGGTCGCCGCCGACGGTGCCGATCCGCCGCACCAGCACGTCCTCGGGCGCCATGCGCATGAGCGCCGCCGCGGCGTCGTCGTCGCGGACGGTGACCATCATCCGGCCGCCGCCCTCGCCGAACAGGGCCTCGTCGACCCGCCGGCCCTCCGCGAGCTGCACCACCGCCCCGACGCCGTCGGCCAGGGCCGACTCGGCCACGGCGACGGCCAGGCCGCCGCCGGACACGTCGTGGGCGCTCACCAGCATGCCGTCGTCGGCCGCGCGGAGAACCAGCTCGATGGCCGCAACCTCACGCTCCACGTCGATGTCGGGCTGACCGCCCCCGCTGCCACGCGCGTACTCGCTCCCGTCGAGGACGCCATCATCGCCCACGAGGAGGATGACATCGCCGTCAACGCCGAAGCCGTGGCCCACGCTGCGGTCGGCCCGCTCCAGCAGCCCCAGCATGCCCACCACCGGCGTCGGGAGGATCGCGCGGGTGGCCGACTCGTTGTAGAGCGAGACGTTCCCCGAGACCACCGGCACCCCGAGGGCCAGGAGGGCGTCGGACATGCCCGCGATCGCCTCCGCCAGCCGCCAGCCGGTGGAGCCCTTCTCCGGGTTCGGGAAGTTGAGGCAGTCGGTCGCGGCGATCGGCCGCGCCCCCGTGCACGCCAGGTTGCGCGCCGCCTCCAGCACCGAGGCGCGGCCGCCCTGGCGGGGGGCGACCTCGGTGAGCCGCTCGGCGCAGTCGGTGGTCAGCGCGATCGCCCGCTCCGAGCCCGGCAGGCGCACCACGGCCGCGTCGCCCCCGGGGCGGCGGATCGTGTTGGCGCCCACCAGGTGGTCGTAGCGCTCGTAGATCCAGCGCTTCGAGGCCACGTTCGGGCGGGCCAGCAGCTCCCGCCACGCCGCCGCGGGATCCTCGGGCTCCGGCAGCGCCGCCAGGTCGAGCGGCTCCGGCCGCTCCGCCGGGACGCGCGGCACCTCGTACACCGGCGCCTCGTCGGCCAGCAGGCGGGCGGGCAGGTCGACGACCACCTCGCCGCCGGAGCGTGCCACCAGGTTCTCGCCCTCGGTGACCCGTCCGATCGCGGTGGCGTCCAGGTCCCAGCGCCGGCACGTGTCGACCACCTCGTCCAGCCGCTCCGGCGCCACCACCGCGAGCATCCGCTCCTGGCTCTCCGACACCAGGATCTCGGCGGGGGCGAGGGCCTCGCGCAGCGGCACCAGGTCGAGGTCGATGTCCAGGCCCACGCGGCCCTTCGCCGCCATCTCGCTCGCCGCGCTGGTGAGCCCCGCCGCGCCCAGGTCCTGGAGCGCCACGAACGCGCCTGCCGCCGCCAGCTCGCGGCAGCAGTCCATGAGCTTGCGCTCCGTGAACGGGTCGCTGACCTGCACCGACGGGCGCTTGTCCTCGTCCTCGTCCAGCTCCGCCGACGCCAGCACGCTGGCGCCGCCGATGCCGTCGCGGCCCGTCCGGTTGCCGAACAGCACGAGCGCGTTGCCCGGGCCCGACGCGGCGGCGCGCAGCAGGCCGTCGTGCGCCAGCACCCCGACGCACATCGCGTTGACCAGGCACGACTCCTCGTAGCGGTCGTCGAACGCGACCTCGCCGCCCACCGTCGGGACCCCGATGCAGTTGCCGTAGTGGCCGATCCCCGCCACGGAGCGGGTGAACAGATGGCGGCTGCGCGCCGAGGTCAGCTCGCCGAAGCGCAGGCTGTCGAGCAGGGCGATCGGCCGCGCGCCCATCGCGATGATGTCGCGCACGATCCCGCCGACGCCGGTGGCCGCCCCCTCGAACGGCTCGACCGCCGAGGGGTGGTTGTGGCTCTCGATCTTCAGCGCGACGGCGATCCCGTCGCCCACGTCCACGACGCCGGCGTTCTCGCCCGGGCCCTGCAGCACGCGCTCGCCGGTCACGGGGAAGCCCCCGAGCAGCGGACGGCTGTGCTTGTACGAGCAGTGCTCGCTCCACATCAGGCTGAACATGACCAGCTCGGGGTCGGTGGGCGCGCGGCCCAGCAGCTCGGGGATGCGGGCGGCCTCGTCGTCGGTCAGGCCGAGCTGGCGGTGGCGGGGGAGGTCCGTCGTGCTCACCCGATGAGCCCCCGGAGCACGAGCCGCCCGTCGGTGGAGCCGAGCAGGGGGTCGCACGCCTCCTCGGGGTGCGGCATCAGCCCCATCACGTTGCCGTCGGCGCTCGCGATGCCCGCCACCCGGTCGGTCGAGCCGAGCAGGTCCTCGCGGTAGCGCAGCACCACCCGGGCGGCGTCCGGGTCGCCGTACCAGGCCCCCTCGTTGTTCTTCACCGGGATCGAGATGACGTCGCCGGCGGGGCGGCCCGACGTCCATGGCGTCGCGTCGTCGGCCACCTCCAGCTCCATCTGACGGCACACGAACGACAGCGTCGCGTTGCGGCGCAGCGCGCCGGGCAGCAGACCCGCCTCGCACAGCACCTGGAAGCCGTTGCAGATCCCCACCACCCGGCCGCCCCCCTCGGCGTGGCGGCGGACGGCGTCCATCACCGGCGCCCGGCTGGCGATCGCGCCGCAGCGCAGGTGGTCGCCGTACGAGAAGCCGCCCGGGATCAGCACCGCGTCGGTGCCCTCAGGCAGCTCCGGCTGGGCGTGCCAGGCCTCGACGGCCTCGGCGCCGAGGCCCTCCACGGCCCGGGCGGCGCTCTCGTGGTCGAGCGACCCGGGGAAGCGGACGACGGCGACCCTCGTCACGCGACCTCCACCGAGTAGTCCTCGATCAGGGCGTTCGCCAGCAGCTTCTCGCACATCGCACGCGCCTGGCCGGCGGGGTCGTCGCCGGCGATGGCCAGCTCGATGCGCTTGCCGATCCGGACCTCGCCCACGCCGCCGAACCCGAGCTGCGCCAGCGCGCCGGCCACGGCCTGGCCCTGGGGGTCGAGGACCCCCGCCTTCGGCATCACGGTCACCACCACCTGCGTCATTCGCGTCCCTCCGTGATGCGGTCGTATGCCTCGCGGTAGCGCGCCCGGGTCCCGGCGACCACCTCGGGCGGCAGCTCCGGCGGGGGCGAGGCGTGGTCCCAGCCGATCTCGTCGAGCCAATCGCGCAGGTACTGCTTGTCGAACGACGGGGGCGAGCCGCCGGGCGCCCAGCCGTCGGCGGGCCAGAGGCGCGACGAGTCGGGCGTCACCGCCTCGTCGCCCAGCACGAGGGTACCGTCGGGGGCAAGGCCGAGCTCGAACTTGGTGTCGGCCAGGATGATCCCGGCGCGGGCGCACCGCTCCGCCGCCCGGGCGTAGAGGGCCAGGGTGATCCGCTCGGCACGCTCCAGCACGTCGCG
Source organism: Miltoncostaeaceae bacterium (assembly GCA_035698305.1). GTDB lineage: Bacteria > Actinomycetota > Thermoleophilia > Miltoncostaeales > Miltoncostaeaceae > Miltoncostaea. Next base: position 3,399 of record DASSBX010000258.1, read on the forward strand.
GCCCACCATGCGGGCGGCCTCGTCGCGGCTGATGTTCACGTCGTGGCCCTCGGTGGCCTTCGTCGCCGGCGTGAAGATGGGCGCGGGGAGGCGGTCGGCCTGGCGCAGGCCCGCCGGCAGGCGGTGGCCGCACACGGCGCCCGTCTCGGCGTAGTCCCGCCACCCCGAGCCGATCAGGTATCCGCGCGCCACGCACTCGATCGGGAGCATCTCCAGGCGCCGCACGAGCATCGCCCGGTCGCCCACCACCTCGATCAGGTGGTTCGGGACGATGTCGGCGGTCCTGCCGAACCAGAACGCGGAGAGGGCGGTCAGGATCGCGCCCTTGCCGGGGATCGGCGTGGGCATGATCCAGTCGTAGGCCGAGATCCGGTCGGTGGCCACGATCAGCAGGCGGTCGTCGTCCACCGCCCGCACCTGCCGAACCTTGCCCTCGAGGACCAGGGGGTACCCGTCGAGGGCGGCCGCGTCGATCACAGCGCGGCGACCCGCTGCATCAGCTCGGGGACGTGCCGCGTGTACCAGGCCGGGTCGAGCAGCTCGGCGAGGTCCTCGGCGGGCAGGACGGCGGTCACCTCGCCGTCCTCCGCCAGCAGCTCCCCGAGCGGCCGCTCCTCGTCCCAGGCGCGCATCGCGTTGCGCTGCACCAGGGCGTAGGCCGCCTCGCGGGTGAGCCCGCGCTCCACCAGGCCCAGCAGCACCCGCTGCGAGTAGACGAGGCCGTGGGAGCTCTCCAGCACCGCGAGCATCCGGTCTGGCCGCACCACCAGCCCCTCCACCAGCGAGCGGGTGCGGGCCAGCATGTAGTCGAGCAGGATGAACGCGTCGGGCAGCACGATCCGCTCGACCGAGGAGTGGGAGATGTCCCGCTCGTGCCACAGCGCCACGTCCTCCATGGCGGCCACCGCGTAGCCGCGCACCACCCGGGCCATCCCGGAGAGCCGCTCCGCCGTGATCGGGTTGCGCTTGTGCGGCATCGCCGAGCTGCCCTTCTGGCCGGCGGTGAACGCCTCCTCGGCCTCGCGCAGCTCGGTGCGCTGCAGGTGGCGCAGCTCCACGGCGAGCCGCTCGATCGAGCCGGCCGCGACGGCCATGGCGTTCACCAGGTGGGCCAGGCGGTCCCGGGCGACGACCTGGGTGGCGATCGGCTCGCCCTCGATCCCCAGCTCGTCGAGCACCCGGGCCTCGATCGCCGGGTCGAGCATCGCGTACGTGCCGACGGCCCCCGACAGCTTGCCCACGGCGGCGTCGGCGATCGCCTGCGCCAGCCGCTCCTCGTTGCGGCGGCTCTCCAGGGCGTGGTTCGCGATCTTGAGCCCGAAGGTGGTGGGCTCGGCGTGGACGCCGTGGGTGCGGCCCACGCAGAGCGTGTCCTGGTGGCGCAGCGCCATGTCGCGCAGCACGGCGGTCAGCGCCGCCTGCTCGCCCAGGATCAGGTCGCCGGCGCGCCGGATGGCCAGGGCCAGGCCGGTGTCGAGGACGTCGGACGAGGTCATGCCGTAGTGGATCCACCGCGATGCCGGGCCCACGCGCTCGTTCACGTCGGTCAGGAAGGCCACGACGTCGTGATTGGTGGTCCGCTCGAGCTCCTGGGTGCGCTCCACCGAGAAGCCGGCCTTCGCCTCGATCTCGGCGAGGTCCTCCGGGGGGATCACCCCGCGGGCGGCCCAGGCGCGGCACACCGCCAGCTCGACCTCCAGCCACCGCTCCAGCTTCGCGTGCTCGGTCCAGAGCGCGGCCATGTCCGGCCGCGAGTACCTCGGGATCATCAGCCCGTCCCGGACATGGCGGCAGCGATGTCGCGGCGCATCTGCTTGCCGTCGAACCGGATCAGGTCGGCCGCCGCGTAGGCCTTCGCCCGCGCGTCCCCCACGCTGTCGCCCCGGGCGCTCACCGCCAGCACGCGCCCGCCCGCCGTGACGATCGTGCCCTCGGGACCGGGCGCCGTGCCCGCGTGGTACAGCTCCGCCCCGGTCGCGGCGGCCTCCTCCAGCCCGGTGATGACGTCGCCGGTGCGCGGCGAGCCCGGGTAGCCGTGGGCGGCCAGCACCACCGAGACCGCGGCGCCGTCCTTCACCCGCACCGGCCGGTCCTCCAGCTCGCCCTCGGCCGCCGCGGTCAGCAGCGCCAGCAGGTCCTCGTCGAGGCGCGGCAGCAGCGCCTGGGTCTCGGGGTCGCCGAAGCGGGTGTTGAACTCGAGCACCCGGGGGCCGTCCGGGGTCATCATCAGCCCGGCGTAGAGGACGCCCTGGAACGGCGTCCCGCGCCGCGCCATCGCGGCGATGACCGGGCGGTGCACCCGGTCGATCAGCTCGTCGGCCAGGGCGTCGGGGATGTCGGGGACCGGCGACACGGACCCCATCCCGCCCGTGTTCGGGCCGGTGTTCCCCTCGCCGATCGGTTTGTAGTCGCGGGCGGCGGGGAAGCGCGCGATGTGCGTGCCGTCCGTGATCGCCAGCAGGGAGACCTCCGGCCCCGTCATGCCCTCCTCGACGACCACCCGGCTGCCGGCGTCGCCGAAGGCGGCCTGCACCAGGCACGTCTCGAGCGCCTCGCGGGCCTCCGCCTCGGTGCCCACCACCATCACGCCCTTGCCGGCGGCGAGCCCGTCGGCCTTCACCGCCACCGGCAGGCCCAGCTCGGCGACCGCCGCCATCCCCTCGTCGACGTCCGTCACCACCATCGAGCGGGCGGTCGGGACGCCGGCCTCGGCCATCACCTCCTTGGCGAAGGCCTTGCTGCCCTCCAGCCGCGCCGCCGCCCCGCCCGGGCCGAAGGCGCGGACACCCGCGGCGCGCAGGCCGTCGCAGACGCCCGCCACCAGCGGCGCCTCGGGACCCACCACCACCAGGTCGGCGCCGAACGCGATCGACAGGGCGACCACCCCGCCGGTGTCGTCGAGCGCGAGGGGCACCAGCGCAGCGTCGCGGGCGATCCCGGCGTTGCCGCCGACGCAGTGGATGCGGGGTCCCTCGGGCGACCGGGCGATCGCCCGAACGAGGGCGTGCTCGCGCCCTCCGCCTCCCACGACCAGCACGGTGCGGCTCACCCCGGCACTCTGGCACACGGCGCGGTCGATGGGGCGGCGGCAGATAAGCTTCGCGGGGCGATGCCGGACCCGCTCCAGCCACTCTCCCGCGCCGAGCGTGAAGCGCACCGCGCCCTGCTCGAGGAGGCGCTCGCCGATCTGCCCAAGGCGAGCGATCCCGAGAAGGCGGCGGGGGAGGTGATGCGCGCGCTCGACGCGTACATCGAGGCGACCGGCGGCGGCACCGCGCTCACCCCGCGGGAGTCCCCCGTCACCAACTTCGACCGCCCCGAGGCGAACGAGGTCAAGTGGGTCACGTGGCTGGTGGTCGGCGGCGCCGTGCTGGCGACGTGCGTCGTCGCCATCGCGCTGTCCGGCGGCTGGCCGGTGGCGATCACGGTCATCGCGATCTGGGTGCTCGCCCTGGCGGCGCTCCTGTCCACCTGACGTGGCCGCCGTCGACGACGTCCTCGCGCGGGCGACCTGCCCGCCGTCCACGCTCCAGCCGCATCCCGCCCTGCGCCTCGCGATCGTCACGTGCATGGACGCGCGCATCGACCAGTTCGCCGTGTTCGGCCTGCAGCCCGGCGACGCCCACGTGATCCGCAACGCCGGCGGGCTGGTGAGCCCCTACACGCTCCGCTCGCTGGTGTTGTCGCAGCGCGCGCTCGGCACCCGCGAGATCCTGGTCGCCCAGCACACCGACTGCGGCCTCCACGGGCTCGACGATGACGCGCTGGCTCGCGAGATCACCGCGGAGGTCGGCTTCCCGCCGCCCTGGCGGGCGGGCGGCTTCGCCGACCTGGAGGAGAGCGTGCGCGCGTCGATGCGGCGGCTCCGCGCCGCCACGGAGCTGCCGTACCGCGACGGCGTCCGCGGGGCGATCATCGATCTGGTGCACGGCGGCGTGCGCGAGGTCGTCGACTGACCGGGCGGAAGAAAATTCGGAGATAGATCCGACGTTCGGCCCCTCCCGGCGGTCTAAGGGGTCGATGATCGACTGGTTCCCCCCGACCTCCGGCGACAGCCCCGCCCGCAGCCTGGCGCGGTGGCACGGCATCGTGAGTCTCCGCCGCGCCGCCCGCGCGATCGACGCCCTGGAGCCCGGCACGGAGGGCCACTCCGAGCGGGTCGCCGACCTGGCGGCGGCGCTGGCCCGGCAGCTCGGCTGGTCGCGGCGGCGCGCGGAGGAGCTGCGCGAGGCGGGCCGGGTCCACGACATCGGCAAGGCCTGCATCCCCCAGTCCATCCTCGTGACCGCCGGGCCGTTGACGCCCGAGGAGTACGAGGTGGTGAAGACGCACGCCGGGCTCGGCGCGGACGTGGTCGAGCCGGTGCTCGCGCCGCGCCAGGCGCGCTGGATCCGGCATCACCACGAGCGCTGGGACGGGCGGGGCTACCCCGACGGCCTCATCGCCGAGGAGGTCGCCGAGGGCGCCCTGATCCTGGGGATCGCCGACGCCTGGGACGCGATGACCCACCGCTCCTGGGCGGGGGTCGCGCTGACGCGGGACGCCGCCGTCGAGGAGTGCCTCCGCGAGCGGGGACGCCAGTTCGCCCCATGGGCGGTGGACGCCCTGCTCGAGGTCCTCGGCACGCCGGTCCCGCGGGCGCGGCCCGTCGGCCGCCTCGTGTCCGCCGCCTAGCGGCCTGGACTCCGGACGGGGGGAGCCGGCCGCCGGCGACCCAGACCTTCGGGGGGTCTTCGTCCCCCGGGCGGACGGTATGTGACGGGTTCCGCAGGTTTTCGCGAGCGCGGGCGGCGGCGGTCGCGGTATACCCGAGCCCCGACGATCCCGGAGGCACCCTGAGCACCGCGGCACCGCCCGCCGCCCGCACCCACCCCGGGGGCGGCGCGACACGACCCACGGAGGACCGCTCCGACCACGACCTCGCCGGCCGCATCGCGGCGGGCGACGCGCGCGCCTTCGAGCGCCTGTACGGCCGCCACCGGGCGGAGATCTCGCGCTACTGCGCGACGATGGTGCGCAACCCGCAGGACGCCGAGGAGGCGTTCCAGCTCACGATGGTCGCCGCGTACCGGGCGCTGTCGGCGGGGCGCGGCCCGCGGGGGGCGCTCCGGCCGTGGCTGTTCCGGATCGCGCACAACGAGTGCGTCGACGTTCTCCGCGCCCGCCCCGCGGTCGAGGAGCTGACCGACGGCCATCCCGTCCCTGGCCGGCTGCACGAGCGCGTCGAGGCGCGCGAGGCACTCCGCCAGCTGAACGACGACATCACGGCGCTGCCGCTGCGCCAGCGCGCCGCGTTCGTGCTCCACGAGATCGAGGGCCTGCCGCACGCGGCGATCGGCGAGGCGCTCGGCACCACCGACCTGGGCGCGCGGCAGCTGCTGCACGAGGCGCGTCGCACCCTGGAGGAGTTCCGCGCCGGGCGCGCCCTGGCGTGCGACGACGTGCGCGTGCGCATCGGCGGCGGCGACCGCCGCATCCTGCGCGGCCGCGGCATCTCGGCGCACCTGCGCGGCTGCGCCTCGTGCCGCGACGCGCGCGCCGCCGCCCGGCCGGGCCTCCGCCGCCGCCTGCTCGTGGCCGCGGCCACTGCGGCGATCGTGGCCGGCATGGTCGCGCTCGGCGTCCGCTCCCTGGCCGCCGCCCCGGCCGCCGGCGATCCGTCGCCGGCCACCGTCGTCGCCGTCGCGCCCCCGCCGCCGGCCGCCCCGTCCCCCGCCACCGCGGCCTCCCTCGCCGCCCCCCTGCAGGCGCCGCCGCCGGTCGCCGCGCCCGCCGGCGCGACGGCGGCCCCGGCGCCCCACCCGGCGCCCGGGCCCGTGACCGTCCAGGCCGCCCCCGCCGCCCCGGTCCCCGCCCCGGCCGCCGCGCCGCCGCCCGCGGCCGCGCCGGCCGAGCCGGCCGCGCCCGCCCCCGCCGTGCCGGCCGACCCGGCCACCGGCGCGCCGTCCGCGCTGGCGGCGGCGCCTCCGGTGGAGTCGTCCCCTCCGCCCAACCACAAGCCCGACCACCCGGTCACCCCCCGGCCCGAGGAGCCTGCGGCCCCCGCCCCGGCACCCGAGCCCCCGGGCGAGGTGGTCCCCCCGGAGGAGACGCCTGCGCCGATCCCGGACGCCCCCGAGCTGGCGCCCGAGCCGCCCCCCGCCGCCGCGCCCGCGCCCCCGCCGGAGGCGACCGCGCCTAACCCGTGACGTCCACCACGTCGATGACCTGGTGGCGCCCCTGGCCCGTCCCGATCAGCGTGATCGGCACCTCGACGGCCTCGGAGATCCGCTCCACGTAGGCCCGCGCCCGGGGCGGCAGGTCGTCCAGCTCACGGCAGTCCGAGAGGTCCTCGTGCCAGCCGGGCAGCTCCTCGTACTCGGGCCTGCACCCGTGGAACACGGTCTGGTGGTACGGGAACGTCGTGAGGCGGTTGCCGTCGCGGTCGCGGTACGCCACGCACAGCTTCACCCGGTCGAAGCCCGAGAGCACGTCCAGCTTCGTGAGCGCCAGGTCGGTCATCCCCGACAGGCGCGCCGCGTACCGCAGGGCCACCAGGTCGAGCCATCCGCAGCGGCGCTGGCGGCCGGTCGTGGTGCCGAACTCGTTGCCACGCTCCAGCAGCAGCTGCCCGTCGGCGTCGTCCAGCTCGGTGGGGAACGGCCCCTCGCCGACCCGGGTGACGTACGCCTTCGTCACGCCGAGCACCCGGTCGATCCGCGTCGGCCCGATCCCCGTGCCGGTGCAGGCGGCGCCCGCGGTGGGGTTGGAGGACGTGACGAACGGATACGTGCCGTGGTCGATGTCGAGCATCGTCCCCTGCGCTCCCTCGAACAGCACGCGACTGCCGGCGCGCAGGGCCTCGTCGATGATCAGCGCGGTGTCGTCGATGAACGGCCGCAGGCGCTCGGCGAAGCGCAACTGGTCCTCGGCGACCTGGGCGGGCTCGAGCCGGGGCATCCCCCACAGCTTCTCGAGGATCTCGTTCTTCGCCTCGAGGGCGACCTCCAGCTTGCGCACCAGGATCTTGGGATCGAGCAGGTCCTGCGCGCGGATGCCGACGCGGGCGGCCTTGTCCTCATAGCACGGGCCGATGCCGCGGCGGGTGGTGCCGATCGAGAACCGCCCGAGGCGCATCTCGGCCGCCCCGTCCAGCATCACGTGGTACGGCATGATCAGGTGCGCGTTGCCCGACAGCTTCAGGCCGTCGAGGGCGACCCCGCGCTCCTCCAGGCCGTCGATCTCCTTCACCAGGGCGCCCGGGTCGACGACCGTCCCGTTGCCGATCACGCAGATCGTGCCGGGGTACAGGATCCCCGAGGGCACCAGGTGCAGCTTGTAGGTCTGCTCGTCGGCCACGATCGTGTGACCCGCGTTGTTGCCGCCCTGGTAGCGCGCGACGACGTCGCTGCGCTCGGCGAGCAGGTCCACGACCTTGCCCTTCCCCTCGTCGCCCCACTGGGCGCCGATCACCACCGTCGCGGGCATCCGTCCCCTTCGGCTAGCTGTCGCGGGCGAGGTTGTCGAACTTCGCGTAGCTGCCGCGGAAGGTCAGCCTCACGCGGTCGGTGGGCCCGTGACGGTTCTTGGCCACGAGCACCTCGGCGACGCCCTTCTCCTCGGAGTCGGGGTTGTAGTAGTCGTCGCGGTAGATCATCAGGACCAGGTCGGCGTCCTGCTCGATGGCGCCCGACTCGCGCAGGTCGGACAGCATCGGGCGCTTGTCGTTGCGGGAGTCGGGGGAGCGGTTGAGCTGCGAGACGCAGATGATCGGCACCTCGAGGTCGCGCGCCAGCATCTTCAGGCTCCGCGAGATGGCCGAGATCTCCTGGACGCGGTTCTCGTCGCGGCGGTGGGTGCCGCCCTCCATGAGCTGGATGTAGTCCACGACCAGCAGGTCCAGGCCGTCGCGGCTCTTCAGGCGGCGCAGCTTGGTGCGCATCTCGCCGACGGTGACGCCCTCCGAGTCGTCGATGTAGAGCCGGGCGGCCGACAGCCGGTCGGCGGCCCGGCCGATGCGCGACCAGTCCTCCGGGGCGAGGCGCCCGGCGCGGATGCGGCCGGCGTCCACGACGGCGGTCGACGACAGCAGGCGCTGGATCAGCTCGTCGCCGCTCATCTCCAGGCTGAACACGGCGACCGCCAGGTTCTTCTGCAGGGCGGCGTGCTCGGCGATGCCGAGGGCGAGCGCGGTCTTGCCCATGCTGGGACGGGCCGCGACGACCACCATGTTCCCCGCCTGGAGCCCGCCGATGATGTTGTCGAGGTCGATGAACCCGGTGGGGATGCCGACGACGCCCCCGCCGGACTCCTCCGCCGCGGTGAGCCGCTCGAGCCCCTTGATCACCAGCTTGTCGGCGCGGGTGAAGTCTCCCCGCACGCCCTTGCCGGACAGCTCGTAGATGAGCGTCTCGGCGTCGCGGATCATCCCGGACGTCTCGCCCTCGCGCTGGGCGATCATCCGCTCGATCTCGCGTCCCACGCGCTGCAGCCGCCGCTGGGTGGCGGCGTCGCGCACGATCTCCGCGTAGGTGCGGTAGCTCGCGGCGATGAACGGCGTCTCCATCAGGTCGAGCACGGCCCCGCGGCCGCCCGCGGCGTCGAGCTCCCCGTTCTTGGTGAGCTGCTCGATCACCGTGATCGGCTCGACCGGCTCCCCCACGTGGAACAGGTCCATGATCGCCCGGTACACCGCGCGGTGCCCCTCGCGGTAGAAGTCCTCGGCGTCCAGGATCCCCTGGGCCTCGGCGACGTACGTGCCCACCTCCATCAGGCTGGCGAGCAGCATCGCCTCGGCGTCGAGGTTCTGGGGTGGCGGCGTGCTGGTCGACACGGCCGTGGGGGTCGGCCCCGGGGGGCGGGCGGTGCTCAGTCGAGCAGCGGGCTGACGATGGTCTTGACCTCGGTCGCCAGACCGGGGCCGAGATCCACCGGCACGGAGTAGGTCCCGACCGCGCGGATCGGGGGCTCCACCGTGATGTGCCGCCGGTCGACCCGCACGCCGCGGGCCTCCTCGATGGCGGTCGCCACGTCGGCCGACGTGATCGAGCCGAACAGGCGGCCGTCGTCGCCGGCCTTCGCCTTCAGCGTGAGGATGGTGCGGCCGAGCAGCTCGGCCAGCTCGCGCGACTGCTCCACGGCCTTGGCCTCGGCGGCCCGGCGGGCGTCCTCGCGGCGGCGGACCTCCGCGATGCGCGCGGGGGTGGCCTCCTCGGCCATGCCGCGCGGCAGCAGGTAGTTGCGCATGTAGCCCCGGGCGACCGTCACGACCGTGCCGGCCTCGCCCAGCCCATCGACCTCCTTGAGAAGGATCGCCTGCATTCCCGAGTGCCTCCTCAGAAGGGGATGTCGTCGTCCGCGGCCGTCGCCGCCTGCATGTCGCTGCGGTCCACCGGGAGGTCGCCGCCGGCCGCGGGCCGGCTCCACCCGGAGGACTCCTGGTCGCCCCCGCCGCCGCCCCCGCCGTCGTTGCGGGAGTCGAGGAAGAAGATGTCGTTGGCGATCACCTCGACCGACTGGCGCTTGGTGCCGTCCTGGGCCTGCCACTCGCGCCACGACAGGCGCCCGTCGACGCCGATCCGCCGCCCCT
>DASSBX010000259.1:0-13201 GCA_035698305.1 Miltoncostaeaceae bacterium
CGGTGCGCCCCCACTGGGTGCGCCTGGGTCCCGCCGCCTGCCAGGTGGCGGTGGCGTTCGGGGCGTCGCAGTGGCTCATCCCCGAGGGCGACACGACCGACGCGGGGGCCCTGGCCGCCGCGGTCGGCGCCTCCCTCGCGACCCCGGAGGGCCCGTGAGGCCGCTGCGCGTGGGCCGGATCTCCGCCCTCAACATGTATCCGATCTACCACGGGCTCGAGCGGGCGGCCGACCCGACGCTGGAGTTCACCGACGGCGTCCCCACCGCGCTGAACGCGGCGGTGCTCGACGGTCGGCTGGACGTCTCGGCGATGTCGAGCATCGCGTACGCGCGCAACGCCGACCGGCTCACGCTGGTGCCGGTGGCGTCGATCACCGCCGACGGCGCGGTCGACTCGATCCAGCTGTTCTCGCGGGTGCCGTTCGCCGACGTCCGGTCGGTGGCGGTCACGCCCCACTCGGCCACCTCGGTGGCGCTGCTCCGCATCCTGCTGGGCCCGGACGTGCCGCCGTTCGCCGTGCTCGACCGGCCCCCGGCGCGCGCGCTTGAGCAGGTGGACGGGGTGCTGCTGATCGGCGACGAGGCCCTCGCCGGCCTGCGGACGCCGTTCGCCCCCCACCGCACCGACCTGGCCGAGGCGTGGACGGCGCGGACCGGCCACCCGATGGTGTTCGCCGTGTGGGCGGCGGGCGCCGAGGCCACGCGCGACGGCGGGGTCGCCCTGGCGGAACTGGCCCGGCTGCTCACCGCCGCCCGCGCCGACTACCTGGCCGACCCGGAGCCGGTGGTGCAGGCCGCGGCGGGGCGCTTCCCCTTCCCCGCGGAGTTCATCCGCCCGTACCTGCGGCGGCTGCGCTACGAGTTCGGGCCCGCCGAGCGCGTCGGGCTGGAGGCGTTCCTCACCCAGGCCGCCCAGAACGGGGAGCTCGACGTGGTCCCCCGGCTGGCGGCGTAGGATCGTCGCCATGAGCACCCTCGCACCGAGCCGCGTGGAGGAGATCCTCGACGGCGTCCTCGACGGCCGCCGCATGACCGACGACGAGGCGCTGGCGCTGCTCGCCTCGCGCGACCTGGTGCGGGTGGGCGAGGCGGCGAAGGCGATGCGCGACCGGGCGTCCGACCCGGACGTGGTGACGTTCTCGGTCGACCGGAACGTCAACTACACCAACTTCTGCATCACCGACTGCGACTTCTGCGCGTTCTATCGCCGCCCGATGGACCCGGAGGGCTACGTCCTGCCGAAGAAGGTGATCTTCCGGAAGATCGAGGAGACCCTCGACCTGGGCGGCACGGCGCTGCTGCTGCAGGGCGGCCATCACCCGAACCTGCGGATCGAGTGGTACGAGGACCTCTTCGCCGACATCAAGTCGCGGTACCCCATCCACCTGCACGCGCTGTCGCCGTCGGAGATCCTCCACATCGCCCACGTCTCGCGGATCACGCTGGACGAGACGATGGAGCGGCTGCGCGACGCGGGGCACGACTCGCTGCCGGGCGGCGGCGCCGAGATCCTGGTGGACCGGGTGCGGCAGGTCATCGCGCCGCGCAAGACCACGTCCGACGAGTGGCTGGGCGTGATGCGCGCCGCCCACCGGGCCGGGATGTCGACGACCGCGACGATGATGTACGGGACGGTCGACACGGTGGAGGACCGCGTGGAGCACCTGCGCCGCCTGCGCGAGGTGCAGGACGAGATCCCCGGCTTCCGCGCGTTCGTGTGCTGGAGCTACCAGTCCGGTGGGGGCAGCGCCCGCGGCGACGACCACGCCCACACCACCGCCGCCGACTACCTGATGATGCTGGCGGTCAGCCGCCTGTACCTCGACAACTTCCCCCACTTCCAGAGCTCGTGGGTCACCCAGGGCCTGCGCGTCGGGCAGCTCGCGCTGGAGTTCGGCTGCGACGACATGGGCTCGATCATGATCGAGGAGAACGTCGTCCGCGCCGCCGGCACCGCCTTCCGGCTCGACACGGAGCGCATGGTCGCCGCGATCGAGGCCACCGGCCGGCGCGCCGTCCAGCGCGACACCCTCTACCGGGCGGTCCGCACCTTCTGATGGCGGACATCGACGTCACCGAGGCGCACCGGCGCTGGGCGGCCGGCGACCTCGTGATCATCGACTGCCGCGAGGAGCAGGAGCACGAGGCCACCCGCGTCGACGGGGTGCCGCTCATCCCGATGAGCGAGTTCCTGGCCCGGGTCGACGAGCTCCCCGAGGGCACGCCCCTCGCGATCCTGTGCCGCAGCGGCGCCCGCAGCGCCCAGGTGGCCGACTACCTCACGGCCACCGGCGAGCACGGCGACGTGGCCAACGTCGCCGGCGGCATCATCGCCTGGGCTGCCGAGGGCCTCCCCTATGAAGGGGATCCTCCGCGCTGACGAGCGGTATCGGCCTCACGCCACGTGGAATTCCCGCCGGTCCAATGCGAGCGAAGCGAGCCGGGAGCCCCGATGAGAGGGCTCACTGACCGGCGGGATTGGTCACAGCCGGCGCTCTCGACGACGATCGTCCGGGCTGCCCCCCGTCCAGACTGCGCCCGGACCCGGTTACGCCTCAGAAGTCCATCGGCTGGATCCGGTCCAGGCGGATGGCCTCGATCAGACGCTCGACGTCCTCCTCCATGTTGGCCCGGGCGAAGTTGCGGAGGTTCACGAGGAGCTCCTCGGTGCCCTCGTTGAGGACGTCGTCGAACAGCTCGACCTCGTCCTGGCTGAACTCTCCGGCGTGCGTCCACTCGCAGTTGGGGCAGCGGCGCTCGACGCGCCACAGGTCGCCGGCGCGCTCCTCCCAGCTGACGGGGTAGACGAGGTCGCCCTCGCACCGCGGGCAGAGGTGCAGCTCGCTCTCCTCGCCGTCGACGCCCAGCAGCGCCAGCGGATCCCCCGGGTCCTCGGCCGCGGTCACGGTCGCCTCGACGGCCACCTCGTCGCCCTCCGGCTCGGAGAAGTAGACGATCTCGATGACCTTGCCCCCGGGGAGGGCGATCTTCTTCGTGCGGTAGCCCTTCATGGCCCTGTCCGTCTCTCGTGGCGACCTGACCGCCGTCCCTGGCCGTCGTCGCGCGGGTTGCCAGATGTGCCAGGGGTATCGACCCGGGCCATCCGGACTTGAGAGGGATGTGGGGCGGCCGGGTACGGCCGCCGCGACAGGACGGTCAGACCCCCGCGAGGGCCTCCGCGGCGACCCGGTCCGCCTCGTACGACGAGCGCACCAGCGGGCCCGCCTCGACGTGCGCGAGGCCCCGGTCGCGGCCGGCCGCGGCGATCGCCGGGTACTCCGCGGGCGCGTAGTAGCGGGCGACCGGCAGGTGGGCGGCGGAGGGCCGCAGGTACTGCCCCACCGTCACCGGGCCGCAGCCCACCGCCGCCAGGTCGGCGAGCACCGACTCGACCTCCGGCAGCGTCTCGCCCAGGCCCACCATGATCCCGCTCTTGGTCGTCAGGCCGGAGGCAGCGGAGCGCGCCAGCAGCTCGAGGGTGCGCTCGTACCGCGCGCCGGGGCGCACGCGGGAGTAGAGGCGCGGCACCGTCTCGGTGTTGTGGTTCAGCACGTCGGGCGCCGCCTCGATGATCGCGTCGAGGGCGTCCCAGCTGCCCCGCAGGTCGGGGATCAGCACCTCCACCCCCGCGTCGGGCAGCCGCTCCCGGATCGCGGCGATGACGTCCGCGAAGTGGGCGGCGCCGCCGTCGGGGAGGTCGTCGCGCGCGACCGCGGTCACCACCACGAACCGCAGCCCCATCGTGGCGGCGGCCTCCGCCACCCGGCGCGGCTCGTCCGGGTCGGGCGGGCCCAGGGGGCGGGCGGTGACGACGTTGCAGAAGCGGCACCCCCGGGTGCAGTGGCTGCCGGCGATCATGAAGGTGGCGGTCCCGCGCGACCAGCACTGGCCGATGTTCGGGCAGGCGGCCTCCTCGCAGACCGTCACCAGATCGGACGAGCGCATCAGCGCCTTCGTCGTGACGAAGCCGCCGGAGAGGGGGTTCTTCGCCGCCACCCACCGCGGCAGGCGCCGGCCCTCGCAGAGCTGCGTGAGCTGATCGGCGGTCACGTCGACCAGCTCCAGCGCGTCGAGGGGGCCGTCGCCGACGAGCCGGTCGCCGATCACCACGTCGGGCACGTGCCCGGCGGCGCGGGCGGCGGCGATCAGGTCGAGGGGAGGGAGCCCGGGGACGTCGTCCACCCGGAATCCTCGCTCGCGCTCCATGCACCTCACCGTAGCGGACCCCGGCGGTGCCCGGTACGCTCGCCGACCGTGGTCCTCTCCGACCGAACCATCCGGCAGGAGCTGGCCAGCGGGCGCCTGGTCATCGAGCCGTTCGACGAGGCGCTCCTGCAGCCCTCCTCGGTCGACGTGCGCGTCTCCTCCGAGTTCCGCGTGTTCCACAACAACCGGCGGCCGTTCATCGACGTGCGGGAGCCGGGCGACGACCTGACCGAGGTGGTCACGATCGGCGAGGGCGACACGTTCATCCTCCATCCCGGCGAGTTCGTGCTCGGCTCGACCGAGGAGCGGGTCGCGCTGCCCGACGACCTGGTGGCCCGCCTGGAGGGCAAGTCGAGCCTGGGGCGGCTGGGGCTGCTCATCCACTCGACGGCCGGGTACATCGATCCCGGGTTCGACGGGACGATCACCCTGGAGCTGTCGAACGTCGCCCGCCTCCCCATCTCGATCTATCCCGGGATGCCGATCGGCCAGATCTCGTTCCTCCAGATGACGACCCCCGTGGAGCGGCCCTACCAGGGCAAGTACCAGGGCCAGGCGGGGCCGACCGCGAGCGCCTACCACCGAGAGTTCGACCGGAAGCGCCCCCGGTAGGACCTACCGCGGGTGGCGGCCCACGGGACGCAGCCACGAGCTCGCCGCCAGCCCCCCGAGCAGGGCGAACGCGAACGCCCACGCCGCGGCCAGCAGCCAGTCGCGGCCGGTGCCGGCGACGAGGGCCGGCGCCTCGCGGCCGCCCGACGCCTCGATGATCCGCGCGATCGCGACGAAGACGGCATGGATGGCGTAGCCCGCCGCCCACGCGCAGACCGCGTGGGCCGGCCGGCGGCCGGCGGCGCGCACCCCGGCGAGGAAGCCTCCGATGCCGAACGCCACCGCGGCGGCGGTCAGCCGCAGGGGCCAGTCGCGGCCGGCCCCCGCCATCAGGCCGATCGAGGCGACGAGCCCTCCCCAGGCGACCGGGATGGGGTCGAGCCGCGCCGCCGCCGGGGACCGGCGGGGGGGGAGCGATGCCACGACCAGATGCTACCCTCCGCCCTGGTAGCGGGATTCGTCCCGAACCCCACACGGAGGCCCCTCGTGGACTTCTCCCCCGTCCAGCTCCTCATCGTGCTGGCGATCATCCTGCTGGTGTTCGGCGCCAAGAAGCTGCCGGAGATCGGGCGCAACCTCGGCGCCGGGGCGCGCGAGTTCAAGGATGGCATCACCGGCCACGACGACAAGTCCGACGGCGAGGCCATCAGCGGCCCCAAGCGGGAGGACGAGAAGGTCGGCTGAGGCCGGCCGCGGGCGGGACCGCGTCTGGCGGGCCGCCTGGGTCGTCCCGGTCGCGTCGCCGCCCGTCCCCGACGGGGCGGTGGCCGTGCGCGCCGGGCGCGTCGCCGCCGTGGGACCCGCCGCCGGGGTGGCGCCCGCGCACCCGGACCTCCCGGTCGAGGACCTCGGCGACCGGATCCTGATCCCCGGGCTGGTCGACGCCCACTGCCACCTGGAGTGGAGCCTGCTCGACGGGCTGCTGCCGCCCGCGCCGTTCGGCCGGTGGCTGGGAGACATGCTGGGCATGCGGCTGCGGATGGGGCCGGCCGACCACGGCGCCGCCGCCCGCTCCGGCGCCCTGCGCGCGCTCCGCGCCGGCACCACCACGCTGGCCGACTCCGGGCCCACCGGCGCCGGGGCCGCCGCCGTCGCCGAGCTCGGCCTGCGGGGACGGGTGCATCTGGAGGTGTTCGGGCGCGAGGAGGGCGAGGAGGCGGACGCCGCCGCGGCAGCCTACGAGGACCGCCTGGCGGCGCTCGACGCGGCCGCCGGCCCGCGGGTCGCCGTCGGCGTCTCCCCGCACGCCCCGTACACCGTCGGCCCCGCCCTCTGGGCGGCCCTCCGCGCGCGCCGCGGGCTGGCGGGCCGGCCGTGGGCCACCCACGTCGCCGAGTCGGCGGCCGAGGAGGAGGTGATCGCCGCGGGCACCGGCCCGCTGGGCGACCTGTTCGCGCGGGGCGGCCTGGCGCCGGGACGCTGGGCAGGGCCGGAGGGCGCCGGGGCGGTGCCCCGCATGGCCGCCGGCGGCGCGTTCGCGCCGGGGCTCGTCGCCGCCCATTGCGTGCGGCTCGGCCCCTCGGACGCGCGGCTCCTGGCGGACGCGGGCGTGTCGGTGGCCCACTGCCCCCGCTCGAACGTCCACCTGCGATGCGGGCGGGCGCCGATCGAGGCGCTCCGGGATGCGGGCGCCCGGATGGGGCTCGGGACGGACAGCCCGGCGAGCGGCGGCGACTTCGACCTGCGGGCCGAGGCGCGGGCCGCGCGGGACCTCCACGCCGGCGCCGTGGACCTCGACGCCGCTGCGCTGCTGTGGCTCGCCACGGCCGGCGGGGCGCAGTCCCTGGGCATGGAGGACGAGGTGGGGGCGCTGGCGCCGGGGCTGCGCGCCGACCTGGTGGCGCTGGCCGACCCGGGCGGCGGCGGGCCGGTGGAGGCGCGCGCCCTCGACCCCGCGGCGACGGTGCACCTGGTGGCCGTGGACGGTGAGATCCTGCTCAGGGACGGGGATCCGGTGCGGGCGGACGGCGGGACGATCGACCGGGATGCGGCCGATGCACGGGCCCGCCTCTGCTAGCGTCGCGCACCGATGCTGCTCGATCAGAAGCGCACCAAGCGCACGGTCCAGGTGGTCGCGATCCTGACGTCCCTCGCCTTCGGCGGGGTCATCATCGTCGTCCTGGGCCTCATCTTCTTCGGCGGGGGCGGCACGTCGCCGGCCGAGCAGGTGCTCGACGACGCGAAGGGGCGCGTGCAGGAGCAGCCGAACAACCCGGACGCGTGGGAGGAGCTGGCCTCCGCGTACTCCGGCAACGACCAGCCGGCCGAGGCGATCGACGCGGCCGAGAAGGCCGTGTCGCTGGCGCCGCGGGACCTGCGCCGCATCCAGACGCTGGTCGCCCTCCAGGTCCGCGCGTCCGAGCAGGGGGCCGCGGTGGAGACGCTCCAGGGCTTCACGGAACGCAACCCCAGGAACGCCGAGGCGTTCCTGCAGCTCGGGCAGCTCGCCGAGCAGGCGGGACGGACCGACCTCGCGCGCCTGTCGTACCAGCGGTTCCTGCAGCTCGCGCCCGATGACCGGCTGGCCGAGGAGGTCAAAGCCCGGCTCCAGGAGCTCGCCGGCTGACGCTTCGGCGCGCCTGCCCGGGGGCCGTGAGGCGCCCGATGTCGCTCTGCTAGCCTCTCCGGCGGGCCGTTAGCTTAGTTGGTAGAGCAGGGGACTCTTAATCCCAAGGTCGTAGGTTCGAATCCTACACGGCCCATTGAAAAGGCCCGCTCAGGCGGGCCTTTTACGTGTTCGGGGCGAGTGGGCCGCCGTGCGAGGGCCAGGTACCAGCCCGAGCAGCCGCCGGCTCACGTTCCGAAGGCGCCCGCCCCGTCGGTGGGGACGCTCAGGCCGGCACCGGCTCGGCCAGCGGGAGCACGATGGGCATCGGCCCGCCGATGACGAACACCTGGGGCCCGCCCTCGCCGAGCGGCTCCTCGAAGGTGCCGATGTTCACCGAGCCGGCGAACGTGCCGAGCACGCGCAGGACGCCGTCGCCGGTGTTGGTCATGTCGTGGCGCACCATCGCGGGCACCACCACGACCTGGCCGGCCTCGACGGGGGCGGTCTCCTCGCCGACGAGCCCCTCGCCGCGGCCCTCGAGGACGATCAGGAACTCCTCCGCGGTGTCGGTGTGGACGCCCACGTGCGTCCCGGGCTCCAGCTCGAAGAGGACGGTCGCGCTTGCGGCGGTGCCCGTCGCGCTCGAGATGGGGAACGCCACCTTCAGCTTCCGGGTGGGGTCGGTGGGGGACTCGATGTCCATCATCTCGACGGTGTTGAGGTCGACGGCCTGGATCATGGGGATCGCTCCTTCTCGTTGCACACATGTGTGCAGTGACTTGGTGCGGGGACCCTATGCGCGAGGCAGGCGCCGCGTCAAGCATTCGAGTACACTCGTGTGCAATGACTGCGACGGCACCCATCGGCGCGCGGGAACGGAACCGCCTGCGGACGCGGCAGCGGATCGTCGAGGCGGCGGTGGAGCTGCACACCACGGTCGGCCCCGCCCGCACCACCGTCCTCGGCATCGCCGAGCGCGCCGGCGTCCAGCGACACACCGTCTACGCCCACTTCCCCGACGAGACCGCGATCCTGCGGGCGTGCACCGCGCACTGGTTCGCCCTCAACCCGCTGCCCGACCACGAGCGCTGGGCGGCGGTCGCGGCGTTCGACGACCGGGTGGAGGCCGCCATCGGCGACGTGTACTCCTACTGGGAGCGCACCGCCGGCGACCTGCTCCCGGTGCTCGCCGACGCCGGCCGCGTCGAGGCGATGAGCGAGGCCGTCGGCCTCTGGCGGGAGCGGATGGACGCCTGGGTGGACGCGGCGATCGGCGGCCACCGGGCCCGCGGCGCGCGGCGCACGCGGCTGCGGGCGGCGCTGCGCCACGCCCTGGCGCTCGAGACGTGGCGCTCGCTGACCGCCCCGGGCGGGCTGAGCCGGCCCGAGGCGGTGCGGCTGATGGCGGACATGGTCCGCCTGGCGGAGCGGCCCCGCCGGGGCGCTACGCGATCGTGACGTCCCCCGAGAGGTAGACGTCCTGGACGGACCGCAGCAGGTCCACGCCCTCGGCGAACGGGCGCTGGAACGCCTTGCGGCCGGAGATGAGTCCTGCGCCGCCGGCGCGCTTGTTGACCACCGCGGTGCGGACCGCGTCGCGCACGTCGCTGTCGCCGGCCGACGCACCGCCCGAGTTGATGAGCGGTATCCGGCCCATGTAGCAGTTGGCCACCTGGAAGCGCGTCATGTCGATCGGGTGGTCCGTCATCAGCTCCGTGTACGCGCGCTTGTCGGTCTTGCCGAACTTCAGGTCCAGGAAGCCGGACGCGCTCGTCTCGGGCAGCTTCTGCTTGATGATGTCGGCCTCGATCGTGACGCCCAGGTGGTTGGCCTGGCCGGTGAGGTCGGCGGCCGTGTGGTAGTCGGGCCCGCCGTCCTTCGCGCTGAACGCCGAGTTGCGCGTGTAGCACCACAGGATGGTGCCCATGCCGAGCTCGTGCGCGGCCGCGAACGCGGCGGAGACCTCCTGGATCTGCCGCTTCGACTCGGCCGAGCCGAAGTAGATGGTGGCGCCGACGGCCACGCAACCCATCTCGCGAGCCTGCTTCACCGACCCGAACATGATCTGGTCGAACCCGTTCGGGTACGACAGGAACTCGTTGTGGTTGAGCTTGAGGATGAACGGGATGCGGTGCGCGTACCTGCGCGCCGCGATGCCGAGGACGCCGAGGGTGGTGGCCACCGCGTTGCACTCCGCGGCGATCGCGAGCTCCACGATCTTGACCGGGTCGAAGAAGTCCGGGTTCGGCGTGAACGACGCCACGGCGGAGTGCTCGATGCCCTGGTCGACGGGGAGGATCGAGACGTAACCGGTACCGCCCAGGCGTCCGTGGTCGAACAGCGTCTGCAGCGACCGCAGCACCGGCGTGGGGCGGTCCGACGCGGTCATGATGTCGTCGACCCACGTGGGACCGGGGAGGGTCAGGCGCTCGGCCGGGATCGTCTGGCAGCGGTGGGTGAGCAGGTCCTCCGCCTGGTCGCCCAGGATCTGCTCCACGGACGAAGCCGTCGTGGTGGCCATCAACCGTCTCCTCGCGTCGTGTTGCGGCGTGCACCCCCAAGGTTACCCGGGGTGCCCGGGTCGGGCGTCACGCGATGCCGCGCAGGCGCTCCGCCTCGGCGACGCGCGACACCGCCACGCGGTGCGCCGCGTCGCGCAGGGTGCAGCCGTCGGCCGCCGCCCGCGCCCGCACCTGGGCGTGCGCGCCCGTGAGCCGCCGGGCGAGCTCCTCGTCGACCCGGCGCCGGTCCCACTGGACGTGCTGGAGGTTCTGGACCCACTCGAGGTAGCTCACGATCACGCCGCCGGCGTTGGCGAGTACGTCGGGGACCACGGTCACGCCCGTGTCGGCCAGGACCGCGTCGCCGCCGGGGGTGATCGGCGTGTTGGCCGCCTCGACCACCATCCGGGCGCGCACGTCCCCGGCGTTGCCGGCGTGCAGCACGCCGCCGACGGCGGCGGGCAGGAGCACGTCGCAGTCGACGGCGAGCAGCTCCGCGTTGGTGATCCGCTCGACCTCCATCCCCTCGTGGCCGATCTCGCCCGCGCGGGCCCGCCGCACGAGCTCGGGGACGTGCAGTCCGCGGGGGTTGTGGACGCCGTCCGCGACGTCGCTCACCGCCACCACCAGGCACCCCATGCGGTGGAGCGCCGCCGCCAGGTGGCTGCCCACGTTCCCGAACCCCTGCACGGCGACGCGGGCGCCCTGCACCGCCATCCCCGCGTCGCGCATCGCCTCCCGCGCCACCAGCGCCACCCCCTCGCCGGTGGCCTCCACCCTGCCGACGGTGCCGCCCACCTCGACCGGCTTGCCGGTCACGACGGCGGGGGCGTGGCCGTGCAGGCGGCCGTACTCGTCCATGAGCCACGCCATCTCGGCCGGGCCGGTGCCCATGTCCGGGGCCATGACGTCGCGCATCGGCCCGAGCACCTTGTCGATCCGCGACATCACCACCCGGGTGGCGCGCTGGCGCTCGGAGGGGGACAGCCCCTTCGGATCCACGTTCAAGCCGCCCTTCGCGCCGCCGAACGGCAGGCCCACCAGCGCGGTCTTCCACGTCATCGCGGCGGCCAGCGCCCGCACCCCGTCCAGGTCGACCTCGGGGTGGTAGCGCAGCCCGCCCTTGTACGGGCCGCGGGCGCCGTTGTGCTGCACCCGGTAGGCCGTCTGGACGCGCAGGGTGCCGTCGTCCATGCGGAACGGCACCTGCACGGTGATCTCCCGGTGCGGCGAGGCCAGGATGCGGCGCGCCTCGTCGTCGAGCCCAACCGCCTCCGCCGCCGCCTCGTAGGCGGCGCGCACGGTCTGCAACTCGGTGGCGTCGGCCTGCGTGACGGTGGCGATCGTCGCTCCTCCGGGAACCTGGCGGAGCTTCCCATACCGGTACGATCGGCGTGTGGAGGACATCTCGGCCCTGAGTTACCCGGTCGCGTTCGCGGCGGGGTTCGTCTCGTTCGTGTCGCCCTGCGTCCTCGCGGTCGTGCCCGGCTACCTCTCGTTCATCTCCGGCGTGTCGTTCGACGAGCTCGGCGCCCGGACGAGGGACGTCCTGGCGCCCACCCTCGCCTTCGTCCTCGGCTTCTCGCTGATGTTCACGGCGTACGGCGCCAGCGCCGGCCTGGTCGGGTACTCGTTCACCCAGGACCAGGACACGCTCAACCTCGTCGCCGGGATCATCCTGGTCGTCACGGGCATCGCGATGGTCGTGCTGCCGCAGCTGGGCATGCTCCAGACCGAGCGCATGCCCCGCATGCGGCGGCCGACCACCCTGGTGGGCGCGAGCCTGGTGGGGGCGGCGTTCGCGGTGGGCTGGACGCCGTGCATCGGCCCGATCCTCGGCAGCATCCTCACCTACGCGGCCCCCACCGGCTCCCCGGGCATCGGCGCGACGCTGCTGTTCACGTACTCCCTGGGCCTCGGGATCCCGTTCCTGCTGTCCGGGCTGTTCATCACGCAGTCGATGGCCGCGTTCCGGTGGCTGCGCGACCGCTGGCGGGTCGTGAACGTGATGGCGGCGACCATCTTCGTGCTGATCGGCGTGCTGGTGGCGACCGGCCGCTTCGAGGTCATCACCCAGCGCCTCTCCGGGATGGGGTTCGGCGGCCTGTGAAGGTGGTGTCGATCGTGGGGAACCGCCCCCAGTTCGTGAAGGCGGCTCCCCTCAGCCGGGCCCTGCGCGCGCGCGTCGACGAGGTGCTGGTCCACTCGGGTCAGCACTACGACCCGGAGCTGGCCGACCTGTTCTTCGACGAGCTCGGGGTGCCGCGCCCCGACCACGCCCTGGAGGTCGGGTCGGGGACGCCGCTCGCCCAGACGGCGCTGATGCTGCAGCGCCTGGAGCCGCTGCTGGTGGAGGAGGCGCCGGACATGGTGCTGGTGTACGGCGACACCACCACCACCCTGGCCGGCGCCCTGGCCGCGGCGAAGCTGGGGCTGCGGCTGGGCCACGTGGAGGCCGGCCTGCGCTCGTTCGACATGACGATGCCGGAGGAGCAGAACCGGGTGGTGGCCGACCACCTCTCCGACCTGCTGCTGTGCCCGACCGACGTGGCCGTGGCGAACCTCGCGCGCGAGGGGATCACCGGCGGCGTGCACCAGGTGGGCGACGTGATGCTGGACGCGAGCCGCATGTTCGCCCCCGTCGCCGCCACCCGCCCGGGGCCGGCGGCGCTGGGCCTCGACCCGGGCGGCTACGTGCTTGTGACGGTCCACCGGGCCGCCGCGACCGATACGCCCGAGGCGCTCGACGCTCTGGTGGCGGTGCTCGAGGCGATCGACGAGCCGGCCGTGTTCCCCGTGCACCCGCGCACCCGCCACCGCCTGCAGCCCGACGGCCGCTGGGACCGGCTGGAGGGCCACCCGTCGCTGCGCCTGCTGCCACCGGTGGGCTACCTCGACTTCACCGCCCTGCTCCTGGGCGCGCGCGCCGTGGTGACGGACTCGGGCGGCGTCCAGAAGGAGGCCTACTTCCACGGCGTCCCGTGCGTGACGCTGCGCGGCACCACCGAGTGGGTGGAGACGGTCGACGGCGGCTTCAACACCCTCACCGGCATGGATCCCGACCGTGTACGGGCCGCGCTGTCTCACATCGTGATGCCGGCGGAGCGCCCGCCGTACTACGGCGACGGGACCGCGGCGGAGCGGATCGCCGACGCCGTCGTGGCTGAGGGCTGACCGGACCCCGGGCCAGGCCACACGGATCGCGATTCTGGACCTTCGGTTAGTGCGGCGCCGACCCCCGGGATCACTAAGATCTGCCGACTCTGCCCCGCGCCCCGGTGGTCCCGGAACCATGAGCACCAGCCCCCGCCCGTTCCGTCGTCTCGCCGCGCTC
>DASSBX010000260.1:0-8554 GCA_035698305.1 Miltoncostaeaceae bacterium
CGCCAGGCCGCGCAGCACCACGAACGTGCCCACCACGGCGCACGCCAGGGCGACCAGGCAGCCGGCGATGAGCGCGCGCAGCATGAAGTCGTTGTCGGCGAAGGGGTCGATCAGCGGGCCCAGGCCCGCGCCCCCCTCCGCGCGCGGCGCCGGGCCGGCGAGGCCGCCGTCCACGGCCGCCGCGATGTCGCGCATCATCGTGATGTACGACCCGTCCGGCGGGAGGGCGTGGGTGCTGATCTCCACCAGGCGGGCGCCGGTCTCGTCCGCGATCGCGTCGGCCAGGCCCGCGGGGGTGCCCGTGTCGCCGAAGATCGCGGGGACCCCGGCGTCCTGCACCTGACGCCGCAGGTCGGCGAGGTTGCGGGCCGAGGCCTCGGCCTGGGAGCTGAGCGACGGGATCAGGGCGCCCGCCACGCGGAACCCGTAGCGCGCGGCGAAGTACGCCATCGACTCGTGCCCGGTCACCAGCGTGCGGCGGGCCGGCGGCACGTCGGCCAGGGTCGACCGGATCCGGGCGTCCAGGGCCGTCAGCCGGTCCTCCAGGACGGCCGCGCGCGCGGTTGCGTCGATGCCCGTCTCCTCGCGCAGCACCGGCACCAGCCCGGCGACGAGCCGCCGCATGGTGAGCGGGTCGGTCCAGATGTGCGGGTCCTCGGGGCCGTGCTCGGCGATCTCCTCGCGGGCGGAGGGGTCGAAGCGGCGCAGCGGCACCAGGTCGGTCGCGTCGACCACCGGGGTGCCCCCCTCCCGCGCCTGGCGCAGCGGGTCGTCCAGCCCCTCCTCCAGCCCGAGGCCGTTGGCCACCACCAGGTCCGCCGTCGCGAGCCCGGCGACGTCGCGGGCCGACGGCTGGAACTCGTGGGGGTCGACACCGTTCGGCATCACCACGCTCACGCGGGCGTCGTCGCCGACCATGTCGCGGACGATCGACCCGAGGATCGGGGTGGTCGCCACCACGTGCGGTCGCGGGGCGGTCTGGGCCCGCGCGGGGACGACGGCGGCCGCGAGGGCGCCGAGGCAGGCGAGGGAGATCGCGGCGCGCCGCAGGAGCACAATGGGAATCATTATCAGATCCAGGGAGGCGCCTCCGGGCGCGACCGCGCGCCGCGGCCCACCGGGGGGAACGGGCCCGGCCCGGGCCGTCCACTACGATCCCGGCCGTGAACGGCGCCCTCCTGCTCGCGAGCATCCCGGCACCGGGGACCCGCGAGATCTCCCTCGGGCCGTTCGAGATCCGCTTCTACGCCCTGTGCCTGCTGGCCGGCGTGGTCGCCGCGTCGTGGATCGCGATGCGCCGCTGGGCGGCCGAGGGGGGCGACCCGGAGCTGGTCCTCGAGGTCACGCTCTGGTCGGTGCTCGGCGGCCTGGTCGGCGCCCGGCTCTACCACGTCATCACCAGCTACGACCAGCTGGGGGGCGAGTGGTACGCCCCGTTCGCGATCTGGGAGGGCGGCCTGGGCGTGTGGGGCGGCGTGCTGGTGGGCGTCCTGGTGGGCGCCTGGGTCACGCGCCGCCGCGGCGAGAGCGTGCTGGCGATGATGGACGCCGCCGCCCCCGGGATCCTGGTCGCCCAGGGGATCGGCCGGCTCGGCAACTACTTCAACCAGGAGCTCTACGGCGGGCCCACCAGCCTGCCGTGGGGACTCGACGTCGACCCGTCGTTCCGTCCCGACGACACGCCCGAGGCCGGCGTGTACCACCCGACGTTCCTGTACGAGATGCTCTGGAACTTCGCGGGCGCGGCGCTGATCATCTGGCTCGGGAAGCGCTTCCGGCTGCGTCCGCCGGCGGTCTTCTGCCTGTACGTGGTCGTGTACTGCGCGGGGCGCATCTGGTGGGAGCTGCTGCGCGTCGACCCGGCCCACCAGTTCCTGGGCCAGCGGATCAACTTCTGGGTGGCCCTCGGCGTCCTGTTGGTCGGCGTCGGCGCGCTGCTCTGGTCGCTGCGGCGGTGGCCCCCGGGCAGCGAGCCCTACCCGAAGCCCACCGGGCGGCGCCTCTCGGCGAAGCCGGCGCCCGCCGGCTCGGTGCCCCGCACGGCCGGCGGACGCGCGAAATCGACGAAGCGGAGGACCTGACGTGCGGCTCCTGAGAATCCTGTTGCCGCTGGTGGCCGGCCTCGCCCTGATCGCGGGGTGCGGCGGGGGGGACGACGAGCAGGCCGACGGGACGATCCGGCATCTGGAGATCGGCTACACGTCCGGCGAGCGGTCGACGACCGCCGAGACGTGGAGCCTGCGCGGCGGCCTGGACGCGGCGTCGCGGAGCCGGGTGCTCGAGGACGGGGAGGTCGCCTCCGACATCGCACTCAGCGAGGGATTCCTGGAGGTGTGGACGCCCGAGGCGGGGCAGGTGATGGAGACCCCGGCGCAGGCGGCGGTCTCGCCCGACCCCTTCAGCGCCGCCGACGCGCTCGTGGACCAGGGCACCCTCACGGCCGCGGGGACCGTCACGCGCGACGGCAAGGAGCTCCAGGCCTACACGGGGTCCCCCGAGTACTTCCTGCTGTCCGGGGCGAAGGGCACGTTCGCGCCGGCCGCGGCGACGGTGAGGTACCTGCGCGACGACGCGGCCGACCGGCCCGTGGAGCTGCGCATCCCCGCCGCCCGGGTGACGCCCGAGGGCGGACCGGCGACGCGCGTCCCCGTCCAGCGCTTCGTGGTCACGGGCTTCCGGGAGTACCCGGCCACCGAGGAGGCGATGGAGGTGTTCGACCTCAAGGCCCTCTACGACGGCGCGGGGACCGGGACCGCCACCGCCCCCTAGCCGTGGCCGGCCGGGGGGCGGCGGCGCGCTCCCTCAGCCCGGGCGGGTGACCGCCCCCTCCGACGCCGACGACACCAGCGCGGCGTACTTCGCGAGCACGCCCCGGGTGTAGCGCGGGGGCGGCGGCGACCAGTCGGCCAGGCGGGCGGCGATCTCGTCGTCGGAGAGCGCCACGCTGAGCTGCCGGGCCTCCACGTCCAGGGTGATCTCGTCGCCGTCGCGGAGCGCCGCGATGGGGCCGCGCCGGAACGCCTCGGGGGCGACGTGCCCCACCATGAACCCGTGGGTGGCGCCCGAGAAGCGGCCGTCGGTGATCAGGGCGACCTCCTCGCCGAGCCCCTCGCCCACGATGGCGGCGGTGACGTGCAGCATCTCCCGCATCCCGGGGCCGCCGGCGGGGCCCTCGTTGCGGATCACCACCACGTCGCCGGGCGCGATCTGCTGCGCCTTCACCGCGGCGAACGCGTCCTCCTCCCGATCGAACACGCGGGCGGGGCCGGTGTGCAGCCGCCGCTCGTGGCCGGCGAGCTTCACGACGCAGCCCTCGGGGGAGAGGTTGCCGCGCAGGATCGCGAGGCCGCCGTTGGGCGACAGGGGGCGATCGATCGGCAGCACGACCTCCTGGCCGGGAGTCTCCTCGGCCGCCTCCGCGATCTCGCCGAGGGTGCGGCCGTCCACGTTCCGGCTGCCGGCGTTCACCAGCCCGGCCCTCGTGAGCTCGCGCGTCATCACCGCCACGCCGCCGGCGGCGTGGAGGTCGGTGGCCACGAACTTCCCGCCGGGCACCAGCGAGGCGACGATCGGCGTGCGCGTCGCGATGGTGTCGAAGTCGTCGATCGACAACGGGATGCCGAACTCCCAGGCGATCGCCAGCAGATGGAGCACGGCGTTGGTGGAGCCGCCGCTCGCGGCCGTCGCGGCGATGGCGTTGTCGATCGCCTCGCGCGTGACGATCTGCGAGGGCCGCACGTCGTCGCGGACGAGGTCCATCACCAGCCGGCCCGCCTCCTCCGCGGCGGCCGTCTTGTCGGGGTGGCCGGCGGGCACGCCGTTCAGCCCGGCGGGGCTGATCCCCATCACGTCCAGCGCCATCGACATGGTGTTGGCGGTGAACTGGCCGCCGCAGGCACCGGCGCCGGGGCAGGCGACGCTCTCGAGGGCGTGGACCTCCGCGGCGGTCGCCCTGCCCGCCGCGTGCGCCCCGACCACCTCGAACACGTTCTGGATGGTCACGTCGCGGCCCTTGTAGCGGCCGGGGGCGATCGAGCCGTTGTAGAGGACGAGCCCGGGGATGTCGAGGCGCGCCAGCGCCATCACCGCGGCCGGGATCGTCTTGTCGCAGCCGACGAGGCAGACGAGGCCGTCGAACATGTGCCCGCGGGACGCGAGCTCGATCGAGTCGGCGATCACCTCGCGCGACACGAGCGACGCGCGCATGCCCTCCGTGCCCATCGAGACGCCGTCGGAGACCGAGATCGTGTTCAGCTCCATCGGCGTCCCGCCGGCGGCCCGTACGCCCCGCTTCACGTCCTGCGCCAGGTCCCGCTGGTTGAGGTTGCACGGCATCGTCTCGATCCACGTGGTCGCGACGCCGATCAGGGGCCTGGCGAGGTCCTCGTCGGTGAAGCCGGTCCCCTTCAGCATCGCCCGGGCGGGCGCGCGGTCGGGGCCGTCGGTGATGGCGGCGCTGTGGCGCTTCGCCGGGTCGCTGGGTCCGTACGGGTCTGTTGGCATCGGCCGATCGTATGCGACTCCCGCTCCCCCGGCCGGATGCGGACGTCAGGGAAGCGGTGGTGCAGATGACGCCGGCGCCCCGCCCGGACGGGCGGCGCCGGCCGCTCAGGCGACCTGGCTGACCGCGTCCGCCAGCGCGATCGCGCCGGCCACGATCAGGGCGACGCCCGCGAGGGTCACCGCCACCCGGATCGCGGTCGCCAGCCGCGGCGGCGCAGGCGCGGTCACCCGCGGGCCGCGCCGCCCCATGTGCTCCACGACGAGGGCGATCGTGAGCGTCGCCGCCGCCGGCAGCACGATGAACGCGCCGACCGTCAGCCACCGCGGCTCCAGGATGCGCTGGTCGATGCCGTCGGGGCTCACGAACGCCGCACCGCCGACCGCCGCGCCGAACAGCGCCGCCAGCGGCGCCCGCAGGGCTCGGGGGACCCCCGTCCGCAGGGCGACGTACACCACCCCGGCGACCGAGCCGGCCAGCGTCGCCTGCAGCGCCAGGGTCGTCGTGCCGCTCGCCGTCACGTGGCCGATCTCGAAGCCGTCGTCCGTCGTCACCCCGTCGGCCTCCGGGGTCGTCACCCGCAGGAGCAGCATCACCAGCCGCCCGCCGACCCCGCCCCACACGAGCCCCGCGAGCGCGCCCGCCAGTGCGCCGAGGCCGACCCACCAGGCGGCGGCGCCCACGTCGACGCCCCTCCCGGGCGCGCTGCTCGTGGTCATCCCGTGTTCCGCAGGCCGCCGGCGATGCCCGAGATGGTGAGCATCAGGGGGTGGGCGATGGCGTCGCGCCGGGCGGGGTCGGTCTCGGCGCGGAACTGGCGCAGCAGGCGGATCTGGATGGCGTGGAGGGGATCCACGTACGGGTTGCGCAGGCGGATGGACGTCTGCAGGAACGGCTTGTCGTCGAGAATGCGCTGCCGGTCCACCACCGCCAGCAGGGCCTGGCACGTCCGGTCGAACTCGGCGGTGACCTTCCCGAGCATCCGGTCGCGCAGCGCCGCATCCCCCACGAGGCGCGCGTAGAGCCCGGCGACGCGCATGTCGGCCTTGCCGACCGTCATGTGGCAGGTGTCGACCACGGAGCGCCACCACGGCCAGCGCGCGTACATCTCCCGGAGCACGTCACGGCCGCCACGGTACCGGTCCATGAACCCCCCGAGGGCCGTGCCGACGCCGTACCAGCTCGGCAGCAGGTGGCGGTTCTGCGTCCAGGCGAACACCCACGGGATCGCGCGCAGGTCCTCCACCCGGATGCCGGCGGCGTCATCGCCGGCCCGCCGCGCCGGCCGCGAGCCGATGTTCAGCAGCGCGAGCTCCCGGATCGGGCTGGCCGCCACGAAGTACGGCAGGAAGTCCGGGTCGTCGTACACCAGCCGCCGGTAGGCGGCCATCGACGCGTCGGCCACCTCGGCGGCCGCCTCGTCCCACACGGGCTTGCGCTCGCTGAAGCCGCCGCCCTCGTCCTCCTGGAGCGTCCGCTCGAGCACCGCCGCCAGCACCGAGTCGAGGTTCCGCTCCGCAACCTGGGTGAGGCCGTACTTGGTCGTGAGGGCCTCGCCCTGCTCGGTGATCCGGATCCGTCCGTGCAGCGTCCCCGCCGGGCCGCCCATCACCGCCGCGTACGTCGACCCGCCGCCCCGGCTCGCGGTGCCCCCCCGGCCGTGGAACAGCGTCAGCTCCACTCCGTGGAGCCGGCAGGCGTCGGCGATCCGCTCCTGGGCCAGGAACAGCTCGCGGTTGGCCGCCAGGTAGCCACCGTCCTTGTTGGAGTCGGAGTAGCCGACCATCACGATCTGCCGGTCCCCGCGGAGCTCCACGTTGCGCCGGTACTCGGGGTCGCCGAGCAGGGCGCGGATGGTCGCCGGTGCCCCGCGCAGGTCGTCGATCGTCTCGAACAGCGGCACCAGGTCGATGTCGGAGCGCCCGTCGCCCGCCAGCCCGGTCGCCCGTCCCAGCGCGAGCGGCGCCAGCAGGTCGGCGGGCTCGTGCGTGAAGCTCACGATCACCACCCCGGCGGCGCGTGGCCCGTGGCGGTCGATCGCGCTCCGCAGCGCGCGGAACGTGTCGAGCACCTCCCGCTCCGGCGGCGCCATCGCGTTGGCCTCGCCGTCCAGGGCGTCGGCCGCCGCCCGCAGCCGGGCGGAGTGCTGACGCACGTCGAGGCGCGCGATGTGGAAGCCGAACAGCTCAACCTGGCGTCGCAACCGCGCCAGGCTGCGGCGCGCGATCCGCTCGCCGCGATGCTCCCGCAGGGACGCCTCCACGATCGCCAGGTCGGCGAGCATCGCGTCGGGGCCGGGGTAGGCGTGGGGGGCGTCCGGCTCGAGCCGCTGCCACACGTACGAGAGCTTGCGCCGGTACGGCTCCCCCGGGTTGCGGCCGGCGATGGTCGCGGCGAGCTCCGGCATGTCGGCGGCGTCGCGCGCGATGGAGGCCAGCAGCGCATCGCTCACGCCCACCATCCGCTCCGAGACCGCCAGCTCAGCCGCCAGCGCCCGCACCCGCTCGCGCAGCATCCGCAGCGCCGTCTCGCGGTGCCGCTCGAGTGCCTGGCCGATCAGCTCCGGCGTGCAGTTCGGGTTGCCGTCCTGGTCGCCGCCCGCCCACGACCCGAAGGCGAGCAGGCCCCGCGGTGGCGCGACGGTGGGGTACGCCTCGGCCAGCAGGCGCTCCAGCTCCTCGTGGACGGCGCCGGCGGCGTCCTCCAGGACGTGCTCGAAGAAGAAGAGGATGCGGCGGACCTCGTCGATCACCCGGGGGCGCTCCGCGCGCATCGCGTCGGTCTGCCACAGGATGGTGATCGCCTCGAGCAGCCGCTCCTCGGTCTCGCGGCGCTCCCGCGGCGACCGGTTCGACGCGTCCAGCTCCTGGAGGCAGGCGTTCACCAGGAGGTGCTTGTCGAGCACGTTCTGGCGCGTGATCTCCGTGGGGTGGGCGGTCGCGACGAGCTCCACGGCGATTCGGTCGAGCGCCTGCTGCACCCGGTCCGGCGGGACGCCGCCGGCGGCCATCGTCCCGATCGCGGCGGCCAGGCTCTCCGGCTGGGCCCGCCCCTCGGCAGCGCGCTCGGCGTCGCGGGCACGGCGGCGCCGCACCCGGTGGTGCTGCTCGGCGGCGTTGACGAGCTGGAAGTAGATCGAGAAGGCGCGGATCACCCCGGTCTCGAACGCGACGTCCAGGCCGTCGACGATCCCCTCGACCTCCGCCTCGCGGGCCGGCGCCTCCGGTCCCTCCGGGTCGGCGCGGAGCGCCCGGTTCAGCAGCCGCAGGCGCTCCTCGACGTCCAGCAGCTCCTGGCCGCCCTGCTCCACCAGCACCCGCCCGAGGAGGTCCCCGAGCAGGCGGACGTCGCGGCGGAGGGGCTCGTCCCGGTCGTGGTCGCTGGTGTTCGCGGCCACGACGGTGGGCGGCTGCTAGTCCTCGTCCTCGCCGCGCACGCGTCCGCCGACGGCGGCGAGGGTGAAGAGCGCGAAGACGAAGCCCATGATGAACGGCAGGTAGCCGGCCTCGTGGCGGTCGTGCCAGCCGATCACGATCAGCAGCGCGGTCAGGATGGCCAGCAGGCCGATCATCCAGAAGGGCAGTCCGCGCATTGGTCCTCTCTCGCCGTTCGCCGGTGTGCGGACCGCAGACTAGCGGGATGACGGCCCCGCCGAGAGGGCCTGATCGTCCCTGGTAGTGTCCCCGCCCATGGCCGCCGAGCACGTCGAAGTGCGCGTGGAGGCGCGGGGCGAGGCGACCGTGGTGCGCGTCGTCGGCGTCCTCGACGCGCTCGCGCTCCCGGATGTCTCCCGCGAGCTCACCGACGCCCAGCGCGGGCAGGTGCCCGTGGTCGTCGACCTCGAGGGCGTCACGTTCATGGACAGCCGCGGCCTCGGGTCGCTGCTGGCCGCCAACGAGCGCAGCCGCGAGGGCGCGCCGCCGGTGAGGATCTATCGCCCGTCCGAGGCGGTGGTGCGGCTGCTGGACGTGTCAGGCGTCCGCGGCGTGCTGATCGAGATCGAGGAGCTCCCCGCCGCATAGCGCCGCCGGCCTCCGGGCGCCGGCGGATCCG
>DASSBX010000261.1:0-5584 GCA_035698305.1 Miltoncostaeaceae bacterium
CGCGCTCCAGGCTCTCGATGACGCTCATCCGGGTGCTCCTCGCTGCTCGACGGGCACGGGCCGGGGCCCGACAAAACGACGGGCAGCATAGCAAGCGCCCCGCCTCGCCCGAAGACCGGGCGCCGCTGCGGGACCGGCGGCCGGCTCAGGCCTCCGGCGGGCGGGGGGCGGCCAGGTGCTCCTCGCGCCAGCGGGCGATCGCGCCGTGGTCCCCGGAGAGCAGGACGGGGGGCACCTCGTGACCGAGGAACCACGCGGGACGCGTGTACTGGGGGTGCTCCACGCGGCCCCCGAGGGCCTCCGAGAACGACTCGGCCTGCAGGCTCTCGGCGTTGCCCAGGGCGCCCTCCAGGCGGCGGGCGACGGCGTCGATGACCGCCATCGCCGCCACCTCGCCGCCGGCGAGGACGAACGGGCCGAGCGAGATCTCGTCGTTGGCGAGGACGGTGTGCACGCGCTCGTCGAACCCCTCGTAGCGGCCGCACAGGAGCGCGAGCTCCGGCTCGCCCGCCAGCTCGCGGGCGACGCGGTCGGTGAACGGGCGCCCACGCGGCGTGAGCACGATCACGCGGCGGCGGTCCCGGACCGCGGCGGCGGGCTCCCCGTACACCGCCTCGAGGGCGGCGGCCATCACGTCCACGCGCAGCACCATGCCGGGCCCGCCGCCGTAGGGGGCGTCGTCCACCTGCCCCTGGCGGAGCGGCGTGTGGTCGCGGGGGGAGAAGGCGCGCAGCTCCAGGCCCGCGGTGAGGGCCGCGTTCGCGAGGTGGCGCGGGCGCCGCATCCAGTCGAACCAGTCCGGGAAGAGCGTGAAGACGTCGATGCGCACGGCCGTCGCGCCTACTCGCCGGCGAGGAGGCCGGGACGCACGACGATGCGCCGGCCGGCGACGTCGAGGTCCACCACCGCGTCGGCGGTGAACGGGATCAGGAGGGGCGCGCCGTCCGCGGCGGCGGGGGGCGCGACCTCGAGGACGTCGTTCGCGGGCCCGGAGATGACCTCCCGGACCTCGCCGATCGGGCGGTCCCCGATCAGCACCCGGCACCCGACGAGGTCGCGGACCAGGAACGTGTCGGGGTCGTCGATCGGCGGGACGCGCTCCGGGGGGACGGCGAGCTCGGCGCCGGTCAGGGCGGCGGCCTCCTCGCGGCTGGTGACGCCGTCGAAGGTGAGGATCGGGGCGTCGTCCATTCCCGCGCGGGAGGCGAGGATTAGGATCCGCGGGGGGCCGCCGCCGGGGCGCACCTCCAGCGGCTCGCCGACTGCGATCTCCGCGAGCGTCCTGCCGGAGGCGCGCGCGTGCACGGCGCCCCGGATGCCGTGGGGGCGCCCGATCCGGCCGATGACGACCGCCTCGCTCACCGGCTCACCCGGCGCACCCGAGGCGGTCGCCGGTGCGCCGCCCCAAAAAGGCCCGTGGCGTTGCGCGGCTGCATCGCATCGCGATGCTGCGACCTCGACCTCGGCGATAGGACCCCGCTATCGCCGAAGATCTGCGTCCTTGCCTCGCGGGCGAGTCGCGCGCGAAGCCCATACGGGACTGTCGGGGCGGCGCACTAGTCCACGATCTCGAGGCTGGCGCGCTCGCCGCGGGACGTGGACGCCGCCCGCAGGACCACCCGGAGGGCGCGGGCGACTCGCCCGCCCCGGCCGATCACCTGGCCGAGATCCTCCTCGGCGACGTACAGGGAGAGGACCGTCGCGTCGCCGTCGGCCTCCTCGCGCACCTCGACCTGCTCGGGGTGGTCGACGAGGCCCCGGGCGAGGGTGCCCACCATGTGGGCGAGGGGGCTGTCGGTCGCGGGGCTCAGGCCTGCGCCGCCCGCGCGATCTTGATCAGCTTCCGGACCGCGGGGGTCGGCTGGGCGCCGTTGGCGATCCAGGTGTCCGCCTTGTCCACGTCGATGTGGACCTCCGACGGATCGGTCTGCGGGTTGTACCGGCCGATCGTCTCGATATTGCGGCCGTCGCGCGGGGAGCGCGAGTCGGCCACCACGACGCGGTAGATGGCGTTCTTCTTGCCGCCCACACGGGCGAGGCGGATCTTGACCACGGTGCTCCTCTGTTGCGGTACGGGGGTCTGGCGGGTCCGGCGGGGTCTAGCGGCCCAGGAGGCCGCCGAGGGCGGGCATGCGACCGCTGCCCATCTGCTTCATGAGCTTTCGCATCTGCTTGAACTGTGACAGGAGCTGGTTGACCTCCTGGACGCTGGTGCCGCTGCCGGCGGCGATGCGGCGGCGGCGGCTCCCGTTGATGACGTCCGGGTTGCGGCGCTCCTGGAGCGTCATGCTCCGGATGATCGCCTCGACGCGCTCCAGCTGGCCGTCGTCGACCTGCAGGTCCTTGGCCTTCGCGACGTTCCGGAAGCCGGGGAGCATGCCGAGGACCTGCGACATCGGGCCCATCTTGCGGACCTGCTGCATCTGGTCGAGGAAGTCCTCGAGGGTGAGGGAGCCGCTGCGGACCTTCTCCTCGAGGCGCTTCGCGTCGTCGACGGTGACGTTCTCCTGGGCGCGCTCGATGAGGCTCATCACGTCGCCCATCCCCAGGATCCGCGACGCCATCCGGTCGGGGTGGAACGGCTCCAGGGCCTCCAGCTTCTCGCCGGTGCCGACGAACAGGATCGGCTTGCCGCTGACCGCCCTGACGGAGAGGGCGGCGCCGCCGCGGGCGTCGCCGTCGAGCTTGGTGAGGGCGACGCCGTCGAAGTCGACCGCCTCGCCGAACGCCTTGGCCACCTCGACCGCCGTCTGGCCGGTCATCGCGTCGACCACCAGCACCACGCTGGTGGGGTCGATGGCCTGCTTGATGCGGACGAGCTCGTCCATCATCTCGGCGTCGATGGTGAGCCGGCCGGCGGTGTCCACGATCACGAGGTCCCGGCCGGTGCGGCGGGCCTCCTCGACCCCGCGGGTGGCGATGCCGACCGCGTCCGTCGAGCCCTCCTCCCGGTGCACCGGCACCCCCACCTGCCCGCCGAGGACGGCGAGCTGCTCGGCGGCGGCGGGACGGTGCACGTCGCAGGCGACGAGCATCGGTGCGCGCCCCTGGTGCACGAAGTAGCGCGCCAGCTTGGCGGAGCAGGTGGTCTTGCCGGACCCCTGCAGGCCGGCCATGAGCACGATGGTCGGCGGCTTCGACGCGAGCGGCAGGGCGACGTTGGACTCGCCCATCAGGGCGGTCAGCTCGTCGCTCACGATCTTCACGACCTGCTGGTCGGGCGTGAGCGACTCCATAACCTCCGCGCCCTTCGCGCGGGCGCCGATGGCGGACGTCAACTGCTTCACGACGGGCAGGGAGACGTCGGCCTCGAGCAGCGACAGGCGGATGGCGCGCATCGCCTGGTCGATGTCGGACTCGGTCAGCTTCCCCCGGCCCTTCAGGCCGGAGAAGATGCCCTGCAGCTTGTCGGTCAGCGCGTCGAACATTGCCGACCGACCATCCTAGAGCAGCGGACGCCCCTCCGTCGGGCGCAGGGCGCCCGCGCCCGGCGCGCTATCCGTCCGGGGCGAAGATCGCCCGGGCGAAGGCCTGGGCGTCGAACGGCTGGAGGTCCTCCAGCTTCTCGCCGGAGCCGACGAGCTTCACGGGGATGCCGAGCTCGCGGCGGATGGCCAACGCGATGCCGCCGCGGGCGGTGCCGTCCAGCTTGGTGAGGACGACGCCCGACAGGTCGGCGGCCTGGTCGAACAGGCGCGCCTGGCTCAGCCCGTTCTGGCCGGTGGTGGCGTCGAGGACCAGGAGCACCTCGTGGGGGGCGCTCTCATCGACCTTACGCACGACGGCGGCGACCTTGCGCAGCTCCTCCATCAGGTTGTGCTGGGTCTGGAGGCGTCCCGCCGTGTCGATGAGGGCGACGTCGGCGCCGCGGGCCTTCGCCGAGGCGACGGTGTCGTATGCGACCGCCCCCGGGTCGGCGCCCTGGCCCTGGCGCACGAAGTGGGCGCCGGAGCGCTCGGCCCACACGGCCAGCTGGTCGATCGCCGCGGCCCGGAAGGTGTCGGCGGCGCCGATCACCACGCTCTGGCCGAGCTGGGCGAGGCGGTACGCGAGCTTGCCGACGGTCGTCGTCTTGCCGCTGCCGTTGACCCCCACCACGAGGATCACGGTGGGCTGGTGCTCCAGCCGGATCCGGGCGGGCTCCGGGGCCATGTGCTGCGCGACCGCGCGCCACAGGGCGCCGGAGACGTCGGCACCGCTGGTGATGCGGCCCTCGGCGGCCTCCTGGCGCAGCTCCTCCACGAGCTGCAGCGTCGCGTCCATGCCGCAGTCGGCGGAGATGAGCGCCTCCTCCAGCTCGTCCCAGGTGTCCTGGGTGACGAGCTTGCCGGCGTAGATCCCGGCGAGCTGCGGCGAGATCGTCTGGCGCGGGCCGGCGCTCAGGTTCTCGCGCAGCCGGCGGAACAGGCCGCGGCGGCGCGGCGTCTCCCCCTGCTCCGGCTCGGGCGGCGCCAGCCCGAACAGCTCCGCCCACGCCTCGCGGTCGGCGGCGTCGCCCCCCTCGGCGCTCACCCGGACAGGCCGCCCGGGATGGCGTGCAGGGCGCGCCGGACGTACGGCCGGGCGGGGCCCTCGACGTCGCGCTTCAGGCGACGGGCGACGATCTGCGACACGCCCTCGGCGCCCATCGTGACCCCGAAGATGGTGTCGGCGATCTCGACGGTCGGCTGCTGGTGGGTGATGAGCACGAACTGGGTGCGCTCGGCGAGCCGCTTCACCACGGCGAGGAAGCGCCGCAGGTTGACGTCGTCGAGGGCGGCCTCCACCTCGTCGAGCAGGTAGAACGGCGCGGGGCGGGCCATGGCGAGCGCCATGC
Organism: Miltoncostaeaceae bacterium; assembly: GCA_035698305.1. Lineage (GTDB taxonomy): Bacteria > Actinomycetota > Thermoleophilia > Miltoncostaeales > Miltoncostaeaceae > Miltoncostaea. The sequence goes on from DASSBX010000261.1 coordinate 4,817, forward strand.
AGAACGCGAGGGCGACCAGCGACCGCTCGCCGCCCGACATGAGCGACAGGGAGCGCGGGCGCTTGCCGGCGGGGACCACCTCGACCTCGATACCCGCCTCGCCGTCGTCGCCCACCACCGCGCGCAGGCGGCCCTCCCCGCCGGGGAACAGCAGGCCGCAGACCTCGGTGAACCGGTCGCGGAACGCGCCGAACAGGCTGTCGAACCCCTCCGCGACGGCGGCGTCGAGCTCGCCGAGGTAGGCCCGCAGCCGCTCCCCCGCCTCCTCGAGGTCGGCGATCTGGGCCCCCATGTCGGCCTCGCGCTCGCTCAGCTCGTCGCGCTCGGCGGCGGCGAGCGGGTTGACCGCGCCGATGACGTCGCGGCGGCGCTCCAGCTCGGCCAGCTCGACGGCGGCGGCGTCGGAGTCGGGGAGGTCCTCGTCAGCGGCGGGCGGCGGGCCCGCCTCGGCGGCCCGCTCGGCGGCGACGGCGGCCTCCACCTCGGCGGTGTGGGCGGCCGAGGCGCTCCGGCCCGCCGTCCGCTCCGCCGCTTCGACGGCGCGGTCGGCGGCCGCGACGGCGCCCTCCACCCCGCGGGCGGCCTCCACCGCCTGCCCCAGCAGGCCCGCGGCACGCTCGGCGGCCGGCAGCAGCGCGGCGCCGGCGGCCGCGAGGGCCCGCGCGACGCGGCGGTGTGGCTCCAGGTCCGGAGTGTCGCCGGGCTCCTCCGCGACGGCGCGGGTCGACTCCAGACGGGCGGCGGCCTCGGCGGCGTGCGCGCGGGCCG
>DASSBX010000262.1:0-7139 GCA_035698305.1 Miltoncostaeaceae bacterium
GTGCGCGACGGCATGCGCGTGGGCCTCGGCACCGGCCGGGCCGCGGCGGCGGGCATCCGCGCCCTGGGGGTGCGGGTGGCCGGCGGCCTGCGGTGCACCGGGGTGCCGACGTCCCGGGCGTCCGCCGCCCTGGCCCGGGAGCTGGGCATCCCGGTCGGCCGCCCCGGCGCGCCGCTCGACCTGGCGTTCGACGGCGCCGACGCGGTCGACCCGCACGGGCTGGTGGTGAAGGGCGCGGGCGGCGCCCTGGTGCGCGAGCGGATCGTCGCCGACTCGGCCGCCCGGTTCCTGATCCTGGTGGATGCGCCGAAGATGGTCGGCTCGCTCGACGCCTGGGGCACCCTGCCGGTGGCGGTGGTGCCGTTCGGCGCGGCCGCCGTGGCCCGCGCGCTGGCCGACCTGTCGCCGGCGCGGCGCCCGGGGCGCAGCGACGACGGGCTGGTGCTCATGGACCTCGCCGTCCCCGCCGGCGCCGACTGGGCCGGCGTGGCCGCCCGCGTGGCGGCGACCACCGGGGTGGTGGACCAGGGCGTCTTCCGCGTGACCCTCGACCGCGTCCTCATCGGCTTTCCCGACGGCGGGTGCGCCACGGCGGAGGCCGCGGCCGCCGCCGCTACGATCCCCGGGTGGCCGCCCCCTCGCTGACCCTCGCCCGCGCCGCGGGGCGGCTGTCGCGCACGCTGGGACGGGGCGGCGGCACCAGCCTGCCGGGAAAGCTGCTGCTGCGGATGCGGCCCGAGGCGCTCGCCGAGCTCGGCGCGGAGCTGCCGCGCGGGGTGACCCTGATCTCGGCGACCAACGGCAAGACCACCACCGCCCGGCTCCTCTCCGCCTGCGCCCGCCGCGCCGGCTGGGACCCGGTGACGAACCCGTCGGGGGCGAACCTGCTCTCCGGTGTCGCCACCGCCCTCCTCGACGCCCACGGCCGCCGGCCCGCGCCCGACTCCGCGGTGTTGGAGGTGGACGAGGCGGCGCTCACCGCGGTCGCCCGCCAGCTCCCGCCGCGGGTGCTGCTGCTGATGAACCTGTTCCGCGACCAGCTCGACCGCTACGGGGAGCTGGAGCACCTCGCCGACCTGTGGGGCCGGATGGTGGCGGGCCTGCCCGCGGGCTCGACCCCCGTGCTCAACGCCGACGACCCGGCGGTGGCCGCGCTCGGGCGGGGACGCGAGGGGGTGCTGACCTTCGGCATCGACGACCCCGCCGTGGGCCTCGGGTCCCTCCCCCACGCCGCCGACTCCACCCGGTGCCGCAACTGCTCGGCGCCGCTCCGGTACGACCTCGTCACGCTCGGCCACCTCGGCCACTGGCGCTGCGACGCGTGCGGCCTCGCGCGGCCCCGGCCGGACGTGCGCGCCACCCGCGTCGAGCTGCGCGGCACGCGGGGGGTCGCCGTCACGCTGCAGACGCCGTCCGGCGAGGTCCGAGCCGAGCTGCCGCTCCCCGGGCTGCACAACGCGTACAACGCCGCCGCGGCCGCCGCCGCGGCGCTGGCCATGGGCGTGCCCCGCGAGGCGATCGCCGCCGGGCTGGCCGCGAGCCCCGCCGCCTTCGGCCGGGGCGAGCGCGTGACGCTGGACGGCCGCGAGCTGGTGCTGCTGCTCGCGAAGAACCCGACGGGCGCCAACGAGACCGTCCGGACGGTGCTGCTCGACCCGGATCCGCCGCACCTGCTGATCGCGCTGAACGACCGGACCGCCGACGGCCACGACGTGTCGTGGATCTGGGACGTCGACTACGAGCCGCTGCTCGAGGCGGCGGCGTCGCTCACCCTCACGGGGGACCGGGCCTACGACCTGGCGCTGCGGATGCGGTACGCGGGCGTGCCGGCGGATGGGATGACGGTGATCCCCGACCCGGACGCGGCGCTCGACCACGCCGTCGCGACCGTCCCGGCGGGCGGGACCCTCTACGTGCTGCCGACCTACACGGCGATGCTGGGGCTGCGCGACACCCTGGTGCGCCGCGGGGTGGCGGAGGCGTTCTGGCGTGAGCGGTGACGACGCGGCGCGGGACGAGGCGCGCCGGTTCGCGGCCGAGCACGCCCACTACGACGACGACATCGCGTTCTGGCGCCGCCACGCCGCGCGCCTGGGCGGGCCGGTGCTGGACCTGGGGTGCGCGACCGGGCGGGTCGCGATCCCCCTGGCGCGCGACGGCCACGAGGTGTGGGCGCTCGACCGCTCCCCCGCCATGCTCGACGAGCTGCGCCGCCTCCTGGCGGCCGAGGCCCCGGACGTGGCCGGCCGCGTCCACCCGGTCGAGGCCGACCTGTCCCGCTTCGGGCTGCCCCGCCGGTTCGCCCTGGCGGCGGTCGCGATGAACACCCTCCAGGTGCTCACCGATCCCGGCGACCGGCTGGCGGCGTTCCGCTGCGTCCGCGACCACCTGGCGCCCCGCGGCGAGCTGATCTTCGACGTGGCCCTGCCGGACGTGGCGGAGATCGAGGGGTCGATCGGCGAGGAGCGCCCCGGTGGGCGGTACCGCGACCCGGCGACGGGCGAGGTGCTGACCCACTCCGCCTGGTACGACGACTGGGACCCCGGCACCCACACGCTGGCGTTCACGCTGCGGATCCGCACGCGAAACGGGGACGGGGGCGACCGCGAGGCACTGCGCCGCCACCGCGTGCACCTGTTCACGCCAGACGAGCTCGCCGGTCTGCTCGCCGACGCGGGGCTGCGCCATCTGGAGGCCTCCGGCGGGTTCGACGGCCGGCCCCTGCGCGCGGGGGACGAGCGCCAGGTGCACCGGGCGGGCGTCGCGTGAGCCGCCTCCCCGCCCTGCGGCTCGGCCACCTCTACCCCGCCGAGATGAACATCTACGCCGATCGGGGCAACATCGCCGTGCTGCGGCAACGCCTGGCGTGGCGCGGCCTGGAGCTGGAGGTGACCGACCTCGGGATGGGCGACGCGGTGGAGCCCGGCGCCCACGACCTGTACTACCTGGGGGGCGGCCAGGACCGCGACCAGGAGGTGGTGGCCGAGGACCTCGTCGCCACGAAGGCCGAGGGCCTGCGGGCGGCGGTCGACGCCGGGGCCGCCGCCCTGTGCGTGTGCGGCGGGTTCCAGCTCGCGGGCCACGGCTACACCGGCGCCGACGGAGGCCGGATGCCGGGGATCGGGATCCTCGACCTCGATACCGTCGCCGGCCCGACGCGCCTGATCGGCAACCTGGTGATCGACGCCCAGATCGCCGGGGAGACCGTGCGCGTCGTGGGCTTCGAGAACCACGCGGGGCGGACCCGCCTGGGCCCCGGCGCGCGCCCGCTGGGGCGGGTGGTGAGCGGCCACGGCAACAACGGCGACGACGGGCTGGAGGGCGGCGTCCGGGACCGCGTGATCGGCACCTACCTCCACGGGCCGCTGCTGCCGAAGAACCCCCGCCTGGCCGACGCCCTCATCGCGTGGGCCCTGGAGCACCGCACCGGCGAGCGCCCCGATCTGGCGCCCCTCGACGACTCGCTGGAGGCCTCCGCCCACGCGGCCGCCGTGGCGCGGGCGATGGGCCGCCGTTAGGCCGCTCCGCCCGCGGCGGCCAGGACCGCCCCGGCCATGAGCGCGGCGGCCGCGTCGTCGGCCAGTCCCTCGTCGGTCAGGCGGCTCCAGGTCCAGAAGTCGAGGGCCAGCGCCACCAGGGCGCGGCGCTCGCCGCCCTCGGGCGCCAGCGCGTCGGCCAGCGCGGCCATCCGGGCGTCGACCGACTCGCGCAGCAGCGCGTCGAGCTCCGGCATCCCGGCGCGGTCGCGCCGCACGTTCCCCGACGTGCCGCGCGTGCGCCGGTACCAGGCGTAGCGCAGGCCCAGGACCGCCTCCAGCCGCTCCCGCGGGTCGCTCAGGGCGAACGGCGGCACCGGGTCGGGCGGCGGGTTCTCGGCCAGGAAGTGCGCCTGGCACGCGCGGAGCAGGTCGGCCTCGCCCGGGAAGTTCGCGTACACCGTGGCGCGCTGCACTCCCGCCCGCCGCGCGATCTCGGCGACCGTCGTCCGCGCCGGCCCCACCTCGTCGTGCAGCGCGGCCGTCGCCGCGACGATGCGGCGGCGCGTCTCCTCCTGCGCGTCGGCACGGGCCGCCTTCCGGTATGCCCGCTTTTCGATCGACATGGCGTTCAGCGGAATCGTACCACCGGCGCATCTTCAATGAACATGATGGTCAACGAAATGAGGCGGAGATGGCGCCGATCCTCGCATCGGCCGCCCGGTGCAGGAGCACGGCCTGACCGTGCGTGATTACATCCGGGCATGCCCGACGTGCTCGTCCCGCTCTGGACCCGGGCGGTCGCCGACCCCCGCTTCCGCGACGCCCTGATCGACGATCCCCTGCGCGCGCTCGCCGACGCCGGCGACGTGGTCGCCTCCCCGGAGCAGGTCTCCCAGCTGGAGGAGCTGGGCGTCGAGGAGCGCCGGGAGCTGGTGATGGGGGTGTGCCGGGAGATCCACATGAAGGGCGGCCAGGCGCGCTTCGGGGCCATCGGGCCGGACGGCCGCCTCGGCGGCCCGCCCCCGCCCCCGCAGGGCTGACCGCGGGGCTACGCCCCCGTGGAGCCGAACCCACCCTCGCCGCGGCCGTCGGAGGCCGGCAGCTCGTCCACCCCGACCGGGGCCGGCAGGGCCACCGGCACCACCACGAGCTGGGCGATCCGGTCGCCGGGGGCGATCCGGTGCGGCTCGGCGCCGAGGTTGACCAGCACCACCTGCAGCTCCCCGCGGTAGCCGGCGTCGATCAGGCCGGGGGCGTTCGCGACGGTCACTCCGTGGCGGCGGGCCAGGCCGGAGCGCGGCACCACCAGCCCCGCGTGTCCCTCCGGGATCGCGACCGCCAAGCCCGTGGGGCAGGCGGCGCGACCACCCGGCGGCAACTCCAGCGGCTCGACGGCGGACAGGTCGAGCCCCGCGTCGCCCGGGTGGGCGCGCGCGGGGACGACCGCGTCCGGCCGCAGCCGCCGGACCGGCAGGCCCGGCGGCGTCGCGGACGTCACCTCAGGACGCGCTGAGCGCGGCGATCCGGTCGGCGGCCTCAACCAGGCGCTCGTCCGGCACGGTCAGGCTCATGCGCACGAAGCCCTCGCCGCTCGGGCCGTAGGCCGCGCCGGGCGAGATGACCACGGCGGCGTCCTCCAGCACCTGCTCGGTGAACGACGCGGAGGTGTGGCCCTCCGGCACGCGCGCCCACACGTAGATCGCGCCCTTCGGCGGGTCGACCTCCAGGCCGATGCGGCGCAGCGCGCCGACCAGCACGTCGCGGCGGCGCTGGTAGATCGCGCACATCTCGCGGACCGACTCCTGGTCGGAGACGAGCGCCGCGGCGGACGCCTCCTGGAGCGCCTCGAACATCCCGCTGTCGATGTTGGTCTTCAGCTGCCAGTAGGCCTGGACCAGGTCGGGGTTGCCGACCACCGCCCCGGCCCGCCAGCCGGTCATGTTGTAGGTCTTCGACAGCGAGAAGATCTCGATGCCCACGTCCAGCGCGCCCGGCGTCTCCAGGAACGACGGCGCGCGGTAGCCGTCGTAGGTGATCTCCGAGTACGCGTTGTCGTGGACCACGATCACGTCGTTGCGGCGGGCGAACGCCACGGCGCGGTCGAAGAAGTCGTCCTCGACCACCCCGCCCGTCGGGTTGTTGGGGAAGTTCAGGAACATCACCCTCGCGCGGGACGCCACGTCGGCCGGGATCGCCTCCAGGTCGGGCTGGAAGCCCAGCTCCGGCAGCAGCGGCATCGGCACCGGCTCGGCGCCCGCCAGCAGCGGGCCCGTGGTGTAGACGGGGTAGCCGGGGTCGCTGGCCAGGGCGACGTCGCCGGGGTCGAGGAACGCCAGGTTGACGTTCGCGACCGCCTCCTTCGCGCCCATCGCCGGGATGATCATCGTCGCCGGGTCGAGGTCCACCCCGAAGCGGCTGCCGTAGAAGCCGGCGATCGCCTGGCGGAAGCTCTCGCGCCCCCGGTTGGACGGGTACTGGTGCGTGCCGGGGTCGGCGACGGCCCCCTGCATGGCCTCGACCACGAAGCCCGGCGTCGGGGTGTCGGGGTCGCCGATGCCGAGGGAGATGACGTCGACGCCCGCCGCCTTCTTGGCGGCGATCTTCTGCTCGATCTGGGCGAAGAGGTACGGGGGGAGCCGGCGGAGCCGCTCGGCCCCGACGGTGCGCGCGCTCAGAGCTCCTCCAGCGCGTGGATGAGCTCCGGGGACAGCTCGCCCCGGTAGAGCTCCTCGGCCGGACCGGTCATCGTCACCTCCAGGTCGTCGCCGACGGCGATCTCCAGGTCGCCGCCCGCGAGGTGCACCGTCACGGGGCTCTCGAGGCCCCCCAGCCGCACGCCGGCCACGGCGGCGGCGCACGCGCCCGTGCCGCAGGCGAGGGTCTCCCCCACGCCGCGCTCCCAGACGCGCATCGTCAGCTCCGCGGGACCCTCGGCGCGCACGAACTCCACGTTGGTCCGGTTCGGGAAGCGCGGGTCGACCTCGATCTCGGGTCCGAGCGTGCGCACCACCTCGCCGGGGGCGGGGTGCTCGATCACGGCGTGCGGGTTGCCCATCGACACCTCGGCAAGCTCCACCGACGTGCCGTTCACCCCGAGCGTCTCGCGGCCCTCGCCGGACGGGAAGCGGGCCCTCCCCATGCTCACCGCCACGCGGCCGTCGTCGAGGATCCGCACCCCGACGGGGCCGGCGCCGGTGAGGATGCGCCCGTCCTCGGGCAGCCGGCCGGCCGCCTGCAGGTGGCGCGCGACGATGCGGATGCCGTTGCCGCAGTTCTCTGCCTGGCTGCCGTCCGGGTTCCACACCGTCATCCGGGGGGTGCCGCCGTCGTCGCTGATCTCGAGGATGCCGTCGCCGCCGACCCCGAACGCGGGGTCCAGGATGCGGCGGGCCCGCGCCGCCGTGATCTCGAGGGGCCACGCGTCGCGCTCCACCACCAGGTGGTGGTTCCCCGTCCCCTGCCACTTCGCGAACCTCATCCGCCTGAGGGTACCGGATGCCCGCCCCGCCCCTCGTACAGCGCCAATAGCTCCGGCAGGGCGCTCTCGGCGGGGGCGTCGCCCACGTCGAGCCAGGTGACGCCCGGCATCCGGCGCAGCCACGTGAGCTGCTTGCGCGCCAGGCGGCGGGTGCGGGCGGCGAGGCGCTCCGGGAGCTCGGC
>DASSBX010000263.1:0-2350 GCA_035698305.1 Miltoncostaeaceae bacterium
GACCGGCTGCTCCCCGCGACGCCAGAGGACGCCCTGGCCCGCGCCGCCGAGGCCCTGCGCAGCGTCAAGCAGGCCGCCGGCGCCAACGCCATCGCCGTCCTCGGCTCCCCCCTCGCCACCAACGAGGAGGCCTACCTGCTCGCCCGCCTCGCCCGCGAGGTGATCGGCACCCCGCACATCGACTTCTCCAGTGGCCCCATCCACCGCGCCGTCGCCGACGCCCTCACCGGCGCCTTCGGCACCCACCGCCTCCCCGCCGCCCTCGACACCATCGAGCACGCCCGCACCATCGTCGTGCTCGCCGGCGACCTCGAGGAGTCCCACAACGTCGCCTCGCTGCGCATCAAGGACGCCGTCGTCAAGCGCGACGCGAAGCTGGTCGTCATCTCCAACCGCTGGAACGAACTCGTCCCCTTCGCCGCCGCATGGCTCCAGCCCCGCCCCGGCGCCGAGGCGCACGCCGCCCAGGCCCTGGCGGACGCTATGGCCGGCCACGACCCCTCCGTGCCCCCCGGCGTCGACGACGCCGCGCTGCGCGCCGCCATCGAGGCCGCCCGCGCCGGCGACGCGGCCGACGGCGGCTTCGCCGTCGTCTTCGCCCCCGACTCGGTCGGCGCCGCGAAGGCCGGCAACGAGGCGCGCGCCCTCGCCAACCTCGCCATCGCCGCCCGCGGCGAGCAGGCCGCCGCGTGCCTCCACTACCTCCCCACCGACGCCAACGTGAACGGCATCGCCGATATGGGCATCGCCCCCGACGCCCGCGGCATGTCCTTCCCCCAGATCGTCCAGGCCGCGAAGGCCGGCGACATCAAAGCCCTCGTCGTCCACGACGACAACCCGCTCCTCAACGCCCCCGGCATGGCCGACACCCTGGACGCGCTCGAGGCCCTCGAGGCGCTCGTCGTCATCGACTCCGTGCGCTCCACCACCGCCGAGTTCGCCACGGTGCTCCTCGCCGAACTGCCCTTCCACGCGAAGGACGGCACCCTCACCAACGCCGACTACCACCTCTACCGCCAGCGCCCCGCCGCCAACCCCCAGCGCGACGAGCGCGACGGCGTCGCCATCATCTCCGCGCTGGCCGGCGCCCTCGGCGGCGCCTTCTCCTACGACGGCCCCGCCGCCGTCATGCGCGAAGCCGCCCAGACCATCCCCGGCTACGTCACCCACGAGGCGCAGGCCACCGCCCCCGGCCACACCCGCGTGCTCCCCGCCGGCGAGCCCGTCCTGGCCAACCCGCAGCCCCTCGCCCCCGCCCCCGAACCACCCGAGGGCCTCACGCTCATCACCGGCCGCTCCCTCTTCACCTCCTGGGAAGGCGCTTCCATGCGCTGGGAAGACGCCGACAAGCTCCACCGCGAAGAGGTCATCCTCGTCAACCCCCGCGACGCCGAAGCCGCCGGCCTCCGCATCGGCGACCAGGCCGTCCTCACCGACGGCCGCGCGGAAGTCCACATCGCCGTCCGCCTCGACGACGGCGTCGCCCCCGGCACCGTCTACGTCCCCCACTACTACAACGGCGGCGCCCCCATGGCCCTCCTCCCCCTCGAAGGCATCGAGGCCGCCCCGGCCACCCTCCGCCTGCGCGCCCTGCAACCGGCGTAGCGCAAGGCGCAGCCCCTCCCGCTCTCCGCGCCGTCAGCCTGAACGCAGGCACCGGCGCAGCCAACGTCACGCGCCCGGAGGCGCCTGGCTGTGCTCATGGACCACGCACCAGCAACGGTTCAGCCGACCACACCGGGACATCCCAGCGGGGTCCAGGGGGCGCAGCCCCCTGGGGGTGGGCGGGTGGGCCTTTCCCCGAACACGCAGCCGCGGGCGCAGCCCGCGTCATCTGTCCGCAGAGAAGCCACGACCTCTCCCGGAGGCTCACTTCCAGCACGACACGACGCGCTCCCGCCCCGCCGCCCCCGAGGGCTCCCCAGTGCCCGGGTGCTACGATCTCCCGCATGGACCCCGCTCCCCTCCCCGACCTCGCCGCCTGGACGCCCCTCGCCTCCACGCGCGACGTCGATACCGCCGAGCGCTGGCGCGACGACCTCCAGGCCCGCGGCATCGAGGCGGAAGTGCGCCTCGCCGACGAGCTCGAAGCCATGCCCGGCGCGTCGCTGCTGCCCGGCTATCTGCCGGCCACCGACCCGTGGGTCTACCAGGTCCACGTCCCCGCCGCCGACCGCGCAGCAGCCCTGCGCGTCCTCGCCGGTCCGGACATCGAGGCGGCCCCGCCCGCGACCGCGGGCGGCCTCAGCACCGGCCTGCTGCTCGGCGGCGCGCTGATCTCCGTCCTGGCCGCCCTCGCGGTCATCCTCGTGCAGATGGCCCGTCCGTGAACGGCCTCCGGCTCTTCCCC
>DASSBX010000264.1:0-2549 GCA_035698305.1 Miltoncostaeaceae bacterium
TCCCAGTGGTGCTCCACCGGGCCGGAGTGGGTCTGGCTGAGCGACCCGGACCGACCCCGGATGGCCCGGGCCCGGGCGCCGCGTTGCCGCCGGCCGGCGCGGGATGGTTGGATCCGGCGGCCGTGGATCCGTCGGCCGTGCCCCTGCTCAGGACCAAGCTGCGCCCGCCCGTCGCCCGGCGGGGCGTGGTGCCGCGGCCGCGGCTGGCGGAGCGCATCGCCGGGCCCGGCACGCCGCCGCTGACCGTGGTGTCCGCCCCCGCCGGGTTCGGCAAGACCACGTCGGTGGCGGAGGGCCTCGGCGACCATCCCGCGACGGCGTGGCTCTCGCTCGACCCGCGGGACGACGACCCGCAGGCGTTCTGGACGTATGTCGTCGCCGCGCTCGAGACCGTCCGCCCCGGGGTGGGCGCGGGCGCCCGGGCGCTCCTCGGGTCGGGCCGCGCGGGATCGGACGCGGTCGTCGCGACGCTCCTCAACGACCTGGACGCGGTCCCCGGCGACGTCGTGCTCGTGCTCGACGACTACCACGTCATCACGTCGCCGGCGATCCACGAGGCGCTCGCGTTCATGGTCGAGCGGCTGCCCGGCCACGTCCGCCTGGTGATCGCCGCCCGCGCCGACCCCCCGCTGCCGCTGGCGGGCCTGCGCGCCCGCGGCGCGCTCGCCGAGGTGCGGGCCGCCGACCTGCGCTTCGCCGCGGACGAGGCGGCGGCGTACCTCAACGGCGCCATGGGCCTCGACCTGGCGCCCGGGGACGTCGCGGCGCTCGAGGCGCGGACCGAGGGCTGGATCGCCGCCCTCCAGCTGGCGGCGCTGTCGATGCGGGATCGCGACGACGCCGCCCGCTTCGTCGCGGGCTTCGCGGGCGACGACCGCTTCGTGCTCGATTATCTCGTCGACGAGGTGCTGGAGCGCCAGCCGCCCGAGATCCGGGACTTCCTCCTTCGGACGTCCATCCTGGGCCGCCTCACCGGCCCGCTCTGCGACGCCGTCACCGGGGGCGGGGGCGGCGCCGCCGCGCTGGCGGACCTGGAGCGGGCCAACCTGTTCCTCGTCCCCCTCGACGACCGCCGCGCCTGGTACCGCTACCACCACCTGTTCGCCGACGTCCTCCACGCGCGGCTCCTCCACGAGCGTCCCGCGGAGGTGCCCGACCTCCACCGGCGGGCGAGCGCGTGGGCCGAGGGCGAGGGCGACCTCCCGGAGGCGATCCGGCACGCGATGGCCGGGGGCGACGCCGAGCGCGCCGCCGGGCTCGTCGAGCGGGCGGCGCCGGCGATGCAGCGGACCCGGCAGGAGGCGACGCTGCGGCGCTGGCTCGAGGCGCTGCCCGAGGAGCTCCTCCCGTCCCGTCCGGTGCTGACGATGGCGCTGATCGGGGCCCGCATGCGCGCCGGCGACCTCGAGGGGATCGCGTCCGGCCTGGACGAGCTGGAGCGGCGCCTCGACGTCCCGGACCCGGATCGGGTGGTCGTGGACGAGGAGGGCCTGCGCCTGATCCCGGCGCAGGCGGCCATCTTCCGGTCGGCGCTGGCGCTGGTCGCCGGCGACCCCGCCGCGACCCTCGCGCACGCCGGCCGCGCCCTCGCGCTCGTGGAGCCGGGCGACCACCTGCCTCGCGGGAGCGCCGCAGCCCTCGCCGGGCTGGCCCACTGGTCGGTGGGCGACCTGGCGCCGGCCCGCGAACGCTATGCCGAGGCGATCGGCCACCTCGCGCGGGCGGGGAACGTCTCGGACGCCCTCGGCTGCACCCTCGCGCTGTCCGACATCGAGGTGGCGCGGGGGCGCCTCGGCGCCGCGATCGGCACCCTCCAGGGGGGGCTCGCCCGCGCGGATCCGCACGGCCCGATCCGCGGCACCGCCGACATGCACGTCGCGCTGGCCGACGTGCTGCTGGCGCGCGGCGACCTCGACGGCGCCGCCCGCCACCTCGGCGCGAGCGACGCGCTCGGCGAGCAGGCCGGCCTGCCCCAGCACCCGTACCGCTCCCGCGTCGCGCTGGCGCGGCTGCGCGAGCTGCAGGGCGACCCCGCTGCCGCGTCCGCGCTGCTGGAGGAGGCCGGGCGACGCTTCGCCGGCGACTTCTCGCCGGTCGTCCGGCCGGTCCCGGCCGTCGCCGCGCGGCTGCGGCTGCGCATGGGCGACGAGGCGGGCGCCATGCGCTGGGCCCGCGACCGGGGCCTCGAGCCGGACGACCCGCCGGCGTACCTCGCCGAGTACGAGCACGTCACCCTCGCGCGGATCCTGCTGCGCCGCGGCGACGCGGCGGCCGGGCCCCTGATCGGCCGCCTGCTGGCGGCGGCGCGGGAGGGCGGGCGCGAGGGGAGCGTCGTCAAGCTGCTGGTGCTGCGGGCCGTCGCCGAACGGGAGCGGGACGACGACCGCGCGGCCCTCGCGTCGCTGGAGGAGGCGCTGGCGCTGGCGGCGCCCGAAGGGCACGTGCGCGTGTTCCTCGACGAGGGCGCTCCGGTCGCCGACCTGCTCCGCGCCGCCGCGCGCCGGGGGCCGGCCGCCGGGGAGGCGCGCCGCGTCCTCGCCGCCGCCGGG
>DASSBX010000265.1:0-11401 GCA_035698305.1 Miltoncostaeaceae bacterium
CGGCGGGGTGCGGGCGGCGAGGGCGTCGGCGAGGGCGCTGAGGGTCCGGCCGAGGGGGGCGCCGTCCAGGAGCCGGGCGAGCCCCGCGACGGCCGCGGGGGTGGTGGGGAGGCCGGCAGCCTCGAGGCGGGCGAAGGCCGCGGCCTGGGCGGGGGTCGACACGCCCGCGGCGGCGGCGCGGGCGGCGAGGGCGGCGGCGGGGGCGCCCGGCGGCACGTCCACCCCGGCGTCCGCGAGGGCCGCCAGCAGGGCGCCCGTCGCGCCCGGCGGGACGCCCGCCCGCTCCAGCGCGACGGAGGGGGACGCCGAGGCCGCGAGCGCGGGCTCGGCGCCCGGCAGCACCCGCAGCGTCACGCGGTCGGGGCCGGTCTGGGCCACCTGCAGCCGCACGGTCGCGCCCGGCGCCATCGGCAGGTCGCTCGCGGCGGTCAGCACGCCGCCGGCCAGGGCCAGCTCCACCTGCCCTCCGCCCGCGGCGATCACCCGCGCCGCCAGCACCTGCCCCAGCGTCACGCCCATCACCTGCGCGGGCGCCACGGCGATCGAGGGGGCGGCGCCGGCCCCGGCCGGGACGGCGGTCACGTTCGACGACATGCCTTCTTGTCGTCGCGCGGGCGCCCGCACGTGAGGGGCGTGGCGGTCAAGTGGCGTCCCGGGCCTGCCGATACCAGCGGGGAACGGACTCACCCACGGAAGGCCGGGGTTTGCTCAGAGGGATCTACATCGCGGCGAGCGGACTGCTCGCCGAGAGCGCGCGACAGGACGTCATCGCCAACAACCTGGCGAACGCGACGACCACCGGCTTCAAGCGCAGCGAGAGCACCGCACACCCGTTCAGCTCGATGCTGCTGCACAACATGGGCCAGGCAGGCGCACCGGCCATCGGGACGATGGAGATGGGCGCGGAGGTCGACGGCATCGACCGGATCGACACCCAGGGGGCCCTGCGCTTCACCGGCAACGCCCTGGACCTCGCCATGGTGGGCAAGGGCCACTTCACGATCGACACGCCCGGCGGGCGCCGATACACCCGGGACGGGTCGTTCGGCCTCGACGACAACGGGCGCCTGGTGACCAAGGAGGGGAACCCCGTCCTCGGGGTGGCCGGGCCGATCACGCTGGACCGCGGCGAGGTGAAGATCGCCGCCGACGGAACGATCTCGCAGGGCGGGCAGGTCAAGGGCAGGCTGCTGCTCACCGACCTCGACCCGGCCTCGATCACCACGGAGGGTGCGAGCCTCTTCACCGGCACGGCGACGGGGACGTCGACCGCGACGGTGCGTCAGAACCACCTCGAGAGCAGCACGGTCAACGTGGTCTCGGAGATGGTGGACCTCATCCGCGTCATGCGGGCGTTCGAGGCGAACCAGAAGTCCGTCCACGCGCACGACGAGGCCCTGCAGGCCTCGGTCCAGAAGGTCGGTGCGGTCGCGTAGCGGAGCCTCTTAGCGAGCGAACCCCGAGCCGGACCGCCCTGATGTGGCGGAAGCTCAGGGGGCCCGACGGATCGACGGCCCCCGCCCCGCACCACCCGCTCGCCCACGACGCTCCGCCCGGCCCCGCCGTCAGCACGACGACACGGAGGCGAAGGGCACGATGATGGATGCGCTCTACTCGGCTGCCACGGGCATGATGGCCCAGCAGACGAGCATGGACGTGGTCGCCAACAACCTGGCGAACGCCACCACCGCGGGCTTCAAGCGCGACCGGATGGACCTGGTCGACCTCGCCTACCAGCCCTTCCGCCTCCCCACCGGCAAGGACGGCCAGGTGGGTCTCGGCGCCGCGCCCGGCGCCCTCGGCAAGGAGCACGAGCAGGGCGCCCTCCAGAACACGGGCCGCGCGCTGGACGTCGCGATCCAGGGGGAGGGCTTCCTGCAGGTGACGCGCCCCGACGGGTCGCTCGCGTACACCCGCGCCGGCAACCTGCAGGTCGACGCCAACGGGCGCCTCGGCACCTCCGGCGGCGACCTGCTGCAGCCCCGCATCACCATCCCCCCCGACGCGACCGAGGTCACCATCGCCCCCAACGGGACGGTGAGCGCCACGGTCAACGGGGCGGTCAGGGTGCTCGGCCAGATCCGGACGGCGTCGTTCGCGAACCCCTCCGGCCTCCAGGCCGCCGGCGACAGCGTCTTCACCGCGAGCACCAACTCGGGGGCGCCGTCCCTCGGCGCGCCCGGGACGGGCAACCGCGGCGGGCTCTCGCAGGGCGTCCTGGAGGCGTCCAACGTGAACGTCGGCCAGGAGATGATCTCCCTCATCGTCACGCAGCGCGCGTTCGAGGCCTCCAGCAAGGTGGTCTCGGCGAGCGACGAGATGATGGGCATGGCGAACGGGCTGCGCCGATGAGCCAGCCGATCCAGGCCCTGAACGCCGCGACCGCCGGCACGGCCCCCGCTGCCCCCGCCGCCGACCCGAAGGTCCGCGAGGCCGCCGAGCGGTTCGAGGGGATCTTCATGAGCATGCTCGTCGGCGAGATGCTGAAGGGCACCGAGACCGAGGGCGGCAACGCCATCTACACCGGCCTCATGACCGAGAAGCTCGGCGACGAGCTCGCCCGCTCCGGCGGCATCGGCCTGGCCGACGTCCTCGAGCGGCAGCTCGGAGGTCCGCGATGAGCAGCGTCGAGGCCTGCCGCGACTGCGGCCGCCTGTTCGGCTTCCTGCCCCGCGGCATGTGCGCCGACTGCCAGGACCTGCGCGAGCAGCGCTTCCGGGCCGTCAAGGAGTATCTCGACGGCAACCACGCCGCGTCGGTCCTGCAGACCGCGTCCGACACGGGCGTGGAGGAGGGCCTCATCGTCGGATGGATCCGCGAGGGCCGGCTCCGGTACGCGGGTCCGGACGCCGGGCGGCTCGAGGGCATCGACCACGACGAGGACGTCAAGGCGCGCATCCGCGCGCAGCTGGCGGCGCAGGCGGGCGGGCAGGGGACGGATCCCCGGCCCCCCGCCGCCGCTCCCGACCCCCGTCACCTCGGCATGCGGAGCCGCACGCGATGACCGCCCACGCCGCCGAGCTGGCCGGCCACCTCGACGAGGCCCACGCGTCGCAGGCCCGGCTGCTCGACCTCGTCACCCGCCAGCGGCCCGCGATCGTCGGCGCCGACCACGAGACGGTCGACGCCCTCGCCGCCCAGATCGAGACCGAGGTGCGGCGCCTCGCCGCCATCGAGAAGGCCCGCACCGCCGCCGCGCAGGCGCTCGCCGACGAGCGCGGCCTGGCGGCGACCCGCTGGTCGTCGCTGCGCGGCGCCCTCGCCCCCGACGAGCTCGCCGCCCTGCAGCCGCGGGTGGACCGCATCGAGCGGATCGTCCGCGACCTGGAGCTCGCCAACGCGATCAACGCGCAGCTGGTGCGCCGCGAGCTGGAGCTCGTGGACCTGTCGGTCCGCAGCCTCGCCCAGCCCGACCCGCGCACCGCGCCCAACGCGTACACCGCCGCCGGCGGCCGCGTGGCCGCGCCGCCCGTCGCCCCCGTCCTCCTCAACACGGCCGCATAAGGGCTCCGCATGGGATCGACCTTCTTCGGCCTGAACACCGCCCTCTCGGGCGTGCTCACCAACCAGCGGGCGCTCAACACCGTCTCGCACAACCTGACCAACGCGACGACGCCCGGCTACACCCGCCAGCGCGTCGAGACGGCGGCCGCGACCCCGTACACCCACCCGGCCCTCAACAACGCCGTGGCGCCCGGGCAGGTCGGCACCGGCGTCGTCGCCACCGCCCACCTGCGCCTGCGCGATCAGTTCGTGGACCTCAACTACCGCTCCACGTCGTCGGACGTCGGCCAGTGGGAGGCCCGGGCGGACGCGATGCAGACGCTCGACGCCGTCATCGACGAGCCGGGCGACACCGGCATCACGTCGCTGATGTCCAAGTACTGGAGCGCGTGGCACGCGCTGTCGCTCCAGCCCGACTCGGCCGCCGCACGCGAGGCGGTCCGCAGCGCCGGCCAGACCCTGGCCGCCGGGTTCAACGACCTGAACCGCCAGCTCACGCAGGCCCAGACCGAGGCCGGCACGCGCATCGACCTGGGCGTGCAGCGCGTCAACGAGATCGCCGGCCAGCTCAACAACCTGAACCAGCAGATCGCGATGGTCGTGGCCGTCGGCCAGGAGCCGAACGACCTGCGCGACCAGCGCGACCTGCTGCTGGACGAGCTGGCGACGTACAGCAACATGGGCGTCGCCGAGAGCGGGCCGAACGGCAAGGTGACCGTCACGATCGGCAACCAGATCCTGGTGGATCCCTCCACGGACACGGTCAACGCCCTCGCCATCGACGCCGCCGGTGCCGCGACGGTGGGCGGCAACGCCACGGCGCTCACCAGCGGCAAGCTGCGCGGCCTGGTGGACCTGCGCGACACCGTCATCGGGGGGGCGAACGGCTACATCGCCCAGCTCGACACGATGGCCGCCGCCCTCGCCGCGTCGGTCAACGCCCGCCACGCCGCCGGGTTCGGCCTGGACGGCAGCACCGGCAACGCGTTCTTCCAGGGCACCACCGCCGCCACCATCGCGCTGGACGGGGCGATCGCCGGCTCCACCGACGCGATCGCGGCCAGCTCCACCGCCGGGGGCCTGCCGGGCGGCGCGGACGCGGCCGTGACGATGGCCCAGCTGCAGTACGTGGTCCAGACGATCGGGACCGCGACGACGACGCTGGACGGCTTCTACGGCCAGTTCGTCGCGATGATCGGCGTCGACGCCGACCAGGCGTCGCGCCTCCACCAGGTCCAGTCCGGGGTCCTCGACGCCGCCCAGGCACGCCGCGACGGCGTGAGCGGCGTGAACATGGACGAGGAGATGACGGACATGGTCCGGTTCCAGAAGTCCTACAACGCCGCCGCGCGGATGATCACCACCCTCGACCAGATGCTCGAGACGATCATCACCGGCATGGGCGTCGTCGGCAGATAGGCGGAAAGGGAACCCGATGATCGGACGCATGGCCACGGAGCAGGCGGTCAGGAACTTCCTGAGCGACCTGCAGGGCAACTACCGCAGTCTCTCGGAATCCCAGCGCCAGGTCTCGACCGGCAAGCGGATCCTCACCCCGTCGGACGACCCCGTCGGCGTCGCCATCGGCCTGGGCCTGCGGCGCGACATGAGCGCCACCGACACGTGGAGCCGCAACATCGACGACTCGCTGACGTGGCTCAACAGCACCGACGGCGCGCTGGGCCAGGCGCTCGAGATCGTGCAGCGGGCCCGTGAGCTGGCGGTGCAGGGCGGCAACGGCACCCTGTCCGACGCGTCGCGCAAGCTCATCGCCTCCGAGGTCGCCGGCCTGCGCGGCCAGTTCGTCGAGGTGGGCAACAGCAGCCTCGGCGGCCGCTTCATCTTCGGCGGCACCGGCACCGACACGCAGCCGTTCGACCCGGCCACCGCCGCCGCGGCGGTGCCGATCAACACGGGCCTGGTGAACCGCGAGGTGTCCCCCGGCGCGGTCCTCTCGGTGAACATCACCGCCGACCGCCTGCAGACGCCGCCGGCGGGGGCGCCCGACGTCTTCCAGACGCTCCAGGACCTGTCGGACGCGCTGCAGACCAACGACACCACCGGCATCTCCACCGCCCTGGAGCGCCTGGACGTGCACCAGGACAACATCAGCGCCCTCCGCGGCGAGGGGGCGGCGAAGATCAACCGCCTCGAGCTCGCCCAGAGCCGCTTCCAGGCGCAGACCATCGCCCTGGGCGACCAGCGCTCCAAGCTGGAGGACGTGGACATGGCCGAGGCGATCACCACCCTCACCATGCGCGAGGCGGTCTACAACGCCGCCCTGGCCACCGGCGCCCGGGTCATCCAGCCCACCCTCGTCGACTTCCTGCGGTAGCCGGGGACCCCGGGGCGCGCGCCTCAAGTCCCCGGCCCCGGTTCCGATGAGCCTGATGCGCTCCCCGTCCCGCGGGGCGCGCCGGCAGCAACCTCGACCGGGACGGTCGGGCGGCGCCACCCACAACCCCCATCCCCATGACGAAGGACACGGAAGTCCCGTCGCACGTCAACTCCGGGCAAAGGCCCGACACCGCCGGACCGGCGGACGACAGGCGAGAAAGGACTTCTGACAATGGGTCTGCGGATCTACAACAACGTCGAGGCGCAGAACGCCCATCGGCAGCTCCAGTCGACCAACGAGAAGCTCAGCAGCACGATGGAGCGGCTCTCCTCGGGCCTGCGCATCAACCGGGCGGCCGATGACGCCGCCGGCCTGGCGGTCAGCGAGGAGATGCGGACTCAGATCCGCGGCATGAAGGTCGCCTCGCGCAACGCCCTGGACGGCGTCTCCCTGGTGCAGGTCGCCGACGGCGCCCTGTCCGGCGTGAACGACATGCTCCAGCGCATCCGCGACCTGGCGGTGCAGGCGGCCAACGGCACCCTCACCGACCTGCAGCGCGGCAACCTGGACCAGGAGGTCCAGTCGATCGTCGCCGAGATGGCGCGCGTCGCCACCGACACCGAGTTCAACGGCGTCAAGATCCTGTCGGGCTCGGTCGCCACCGCCGCCTCCGCCATCACCCTCCAGGTGGGCGCCAACGGCTCGCAGGTGATCGCGTTCACCGTCGCCACCATGACGGCGTCGGACCTCGGCATCTCCGGCCTGGCGGTCTCCACCGCCGCATCCGCCACCGCAGCCATCGCCTCGATCGACGCCGCCATCCGCACGGTCAACAGCCAGCGGGCGAGCATGGGCGCGATCCAGAACCGCCTCGAGCAGACGATCAGCCGGCTCGAGCTGACCTCCGAGAACCTCCAGGCCGCCGAGTCGCGCATCCGCGACGCCGACATGGCCTCGGAGATGATCGACTACACGCGCAACCAGATCCTGCAGCAGTCGGGGACGGCCATGCTCGCGCAGGCCAACCAGGCGCCGCAGAGCATCCTGCAGCTCCTGCAGGGCTGACGGTTGGCGCCGACCCCCGAGGAGAACCGATGACCACGGCCGCCACCACCAGCCAGTCCCCGATCTCCGTGCCCTCCCAGGCGCTCGGAGCGATCGAGGTGCGGCCGGAGTCGGTCATCACCATGGCGGAGCCGCTCGCCGGCTTCGCCGACACCACCCGCTACGCGCTCATCGAGCACACCCGCGACGGCGGCGCGGCCGCCGGGTCGGTGTTCTGGCTCCAGGCGGTCGAGCGCCCCTTCCACGCGTTCGTCGTCACCGACCCGTGGGGCGTCCACCCCGAGTACGCCCCCGAGATCTCCGACGCCGACGCCGAGCAGCTCGGCCTCACGAGCTTCGAGGACGCCCGCGTGTTCGGGATCCTCACCGTCCCGCGCAACCCCAGCGAGATCACCATCAACCTGCGCGCCCCGGTGGTGGTGAACGTCGCCCGGAAGCTCGCGAAGCAGGTGGTGGTGCTGAACGACCAGTACAGCACCCGCCACCCCATGCACGGAGGCGACTGAACGCCCCGCGGTTCGGGACGCCCCGAGGGTCGGGGCCTCCCAGGACGGTGTTGCGACCGATCCCGGCGGTCAGGAGGCCCTCTTTACCGGGGCCTCCGGCTCGCTTCGCTCGCATTGGACCGCCGGGAATTTCACGTTCCGTGTCGCCGGGAAGGCTCGGGCGCGCAGGGGGGCGGGGCTAGCCGGGGACGGGGGGCCGCCCCTGGGCGACGCGGTGGCGGAGCCAGCGCAGCAGCTGGGTGCGGCGCTCGTCGTCGAGCCAGTGCTCGGCGGCGTGGCGGAGCCGGTCAGCGGGCGGCCCCGCGCCGGCCATCGCCTGGTTGCGGCCGGTGCGCCACGCGAGCCAGCCAACCAGGCGCTCGATGTCGGCGGCGTCGACGGCGTCGCTGCAGAAGGTGACGATGTCCTCGGCCGACGCGTCCACGGGCCGGGCAGGATAGACGAACACACGTTCGATTCAAGGCCCCGTCGCCGCACCGCCGATCCCGCCGGGATCGGGTCCGCGACTCTCCGGGTAAGGTCGCGGTCGTGCCGGTCCATCTGCCGACGTCCGCCCAGCGCCCGCTGCGCGCGATCGGCGTGCGGGTGCTCGTCGCGCTGGCGCTGCTGTTCCTGGTCGCGCTCGTCGCCTACGTCGGCCGCGGCGGGTACCGCGACTCGGCGGGCGGGGACGTGGGGCTCCTCGACGCCGCCTACTACGCGACCGTCTCGATCACCACGACGGGGTACGGGGACATCGTCCCCGTCAGCGACGGCGCCCGGCTGGCGACGACGGTGATCGTGACGCCCGCGCGCGTCCTGTTCCTGATCATCCTGGTCGGGACGACCCTGGAGCTCCTGGCGGAGCGCTACCGGGAGTCGTACCGCCTCCGACGGTGGAGGTCATCCGTGCGGGACCACGTCATCGTGTGCGGCTACGGGGTGAAGGGCCGCGCCGCGATCGAGCAGATCCTCGGGCAGGGGGTGGAGGCCGGCGGGATCGTGGTCATCGACGACTCCCCCGGGGCCGTCGCGCGCGCCAACGCCGACGGCTACGCCGCCGTGCTCGGCGACGCCACCCACTCGGCGACGCTGCGCGAGGCGGGCATCGACGAGGCTCGCGCCGTGGTCGTCGCCCCCACCCGCGACGACACCGCCGTGCTGATCACCCTCACCGCCCGCGAGCTGGCGCCGCGGATCTTCATCGCCGCCGCCGCCCGCGAGGCCGAGAACGCCCACCTGCTCCGCCAGGGGGGCGCCGACTCGGTGATCTCGTCGTCCGACGCCGCCGGCCGCCTGCTCGGCCTCGCCACCCACAGCCCACGGATCGTCAACGTCCTGGAGGACCTGCTGTCGGCGGGGCAGGGGCTCGACATCATCGAGCGGCCCGTCGAGCACGGCGAGGTGGACGCGAGCGGCGTCCCGGCGGGCCGCGGCGAGCTGCTGGTGGCGGTCGTCCGCGGCGGTGAGCTCATCCGGTTCGACGACCCGCGCGCGGGGCGGCTCCGCCCCGGCGACCGCCTGGTGTGCCTCGCCGGACGCCCCCGCAAGGGCAAGGCGGAGGACCCGGAGGGTGCGGCCGCGACGTAGGGGAACGGGCTCGGCATGCGAAACTGATCGTCGTGGCCCACGAGTTCGAGCCCGGCGACGTCGCCGCAAGCAAGGTCGCGCCGGTCGATCCGCACGTCATCGTGCTGTTCGGCGCCACCGGCGATCTGTCGCGCCGGAAGCTGATCCCCGGGCTCCTGCACCTCACCCACGCCGGCCTGATGCCCGAGTTCCGCCTGGTCGGGACGGCGCTGGGGGCGATGACCGACGACGAGTTCCGCACGTTCGCCCGCGACGCATGGGACGAGTTCGGGCGGATCAGCAGCCCGGAGGACAGTGCGGGCTGGGATGAGTTCAGCACCCGGCTGAGCTACATCGACCTGACCCGGGGCGCCGACGCGCTCGCCGAGAAGGTCCACGCCGCCGAGCGCGACCTGGGCGGCCGGCCCCGGCGGCTCCACTACCTGAGCGTCCCGCCGGCGGCGGCGATCGCCGTGATCGAGACGATCCGCGACGCGGGGCTCAACGAACGGGCCCGCGTGGTCATGGAGAAGCCGTTCGGCACCGACCTGGCCAGCGCGAAGGAGCTCAACGCCCGCGTGCAGGCCGTGTTCCCCGAGGAGCAGGTGTACCGGATCGACCACTTCCTCGGGAAGGAGGCGGCCCAGAACATCCTGGCCCTGCGCTTCGCGAACGGCCTGTTCGAGCCGATCTGGAACCGCCACCACATCGACCACATCCAGATCGACGTGCCCGAGACCCTCGCGGTGGGGTCGCGCGCCGGGTTCTACGAGGCGACCGGCGCCTACCGCGACATGGTGGTCACCCACCTCTTCCAGGTGCTCGCGTTCACCGCGATGGAGCCGCCGACCGCCCTCGCGCCCGGCGCGATCGGGGAGGAGAAGACCAAGGTCTTCCGGTGCCTGCAGCCGATCGACCCGGAGCAGGTGGTGCGCGGCCAGTACGAGGGCTACCGGGCGGAGGAGGGCGTCGACCGCGACTCGGAGACCGAGACGTTCGTCGCCCTGCGCTGCGAGATCGACAACTGGCGCTGGTCGGGGGTGCCGTTCTTCCTGCGCACCGGCAAGCGGCTGGCGGAGGGGGCGCGGATCATCTCGATCGCGTTCAAGGAGCCCCCGCGCAGCATGTTCCCGGACGACTCCGGCGTCGGCCGCTTCGGCCCGGACCACCTGACCTTCGATCTGGCGGAGGCGTCGCGCCTGTCGCTGTCGTTCTACGGCAAGCGGCCCGGCCCCGGCATGCGGCTCGCCAAGCAGAGCCTGCAGTTCTCCCTGACCGAGGAGTCCGACCGCCTCGACGTGCTCGAGGCGTACGAGCGTCTCATCTACGACGCGATGAGCGGCGACCGCACCCTGTTCGCGGACGCGGCGGGCATCGAGCGGCTGTGGGAGATCTCCGAGCCGCTGCTGCGCCGGCCGCCCGACGTCGTCCCCTACTTCTCCGGCTCGTGGGGCCCCAAGCAGATCCACGGGCTGATCTCCCCGCGCACCTGGCGCCTGCCGTTCGAGCGCAAGTGGAGGGAGAAGGCCGCCTAGCCTGCGCGACGGGTCGCGCAGGAGTTCCGGCCCCTCCGTCCAAGCCCTCTGGGGAACGTGACCACCGAGAGGGGGCGAGACCGTGAGCAGCCGCACCCGGCCGCCGGTCTGGGAGACCGAGTACGACGAGCGGTACGACGACCGCGACCACTACGACGACGAGCCCGTCCGGCAGCGTGGCGGCCGCCGGCCCCCGCAGCGGCAGGTCCGAAAGGTGGGCATACCGATCGTGGGTCTCGCGCTCGCGGGCGGCCTGCTGATGGGCTACCTGGCCAACTCGGGCGGCGGCGGCACCGTCACCGAGACCGTGACGGCCACCAAGACGGTCACCGCCGCCCAGGGCGCCGCGGCCGACGAGACCGGAGCGGGCACCGGCGCGACCGCCGCCGCCTCCGCGTCGCGCGGCTCGGTGGCGCTCGCGATCCTGAACGGCTCCGGCGAGTCCGGCCTGGCGGCCGCGACCGCTGACCAGGCGCGCACCCTCGGCTACCAGGACGTGACCGAGGGCAACTCCCCGGAGCCTGCCACCGCCGACCGGGTGCTGTACCGCTCGGGCGCCGAGGCCCAGGCCCGGCTGGTGGCCACCGACCTGGGTCTGCCGGCCCCGCTCCCGGCGGCGCAGGACTCCGCCGCCGACGCCGAGCCGTCGGCCGACGTCGTCGTGGTCCTGGGCGGCACCCAGGCCGGCGGGGGCGCGAGCGACGCCGCGGCGAGCGACGGCACCGCCGCCGACGGCGCCTCCGGGGGCGCCGCGCAGTAGTCCCCGGCCGCGCCGGCGAGGGGAGGTCCCCGCCGGCGCGGCGCGCGCCTCACGTTCACCCGGGCGGTCCGCCCTCCCGGAGGCCACACGCCGCCCCAGGGCGCGCGATCGTGGCCCCAGGGGCCACGCGTGAGGGGAGCCGACA
>DASSBX010000266.1:0-3343 GCA_035698305.1 Miltoncostaeaceae bacterium
CGCGACGACGTCCCCGCCCCCAGCCTCCCCGTCAGCGAGGCGCTGCGCGAGGCCGCCGACGTCGTGGAGGACCGCTTCGCGGTCGTGAGGTTCTAGTGTCCCCGAGTCGGAAATTGCACGGCGGTTCCCGGCTGCATCTCATCGCGATGCGGCGTCCTCGACCACCGTGATATTCCCGATATCGCGGTGGATCTGCGTCCTTGCCTCGCGGGAGATCCGCTCGGGAACCGCATACGAGCTTCCGACTCGGGACACTAGGTGCTCGATCTCAAGGTGATCCGCTCCGAGACGGAGCGGGTGGCGGCCAACCTCGCGCGCCGGGGGGCCGGCGCGACGCTGCCGGAGCTGGTGGCGGCCGACGAGCGCTCCCGCGCCCTGCGGGTGCGTGTGGAGGAGGCGCGGGCCGAGCGGACGCGGATCTCGAAGGCCGTCGGGGCGGCCCGCAAGGCGGGGCGCGACGCGAGCGCCGAGCAGGCCGAGGCCGCCCGCCTGGGCGAGGCCCTCGGCGCGCTCGAGGGGGAGCTGCGGGCGGCGGATGAGGCGCGCGACGTCCTGCTGGCCGGCCTGCCGAACCTGGCGGAGGACGCCGCCCCCGACGGGGGCGAGGACGACGCCGTGGAGCTGCGCCGGGTGGGCGACCCGCCGGAGTTCCCGTTCCCGGTGCGCGACCACGTGGAGCTGGCGACGGCGGCGGGCGGGCTCGACATGGAGGCGGCGGCGCGCGTCTCGGGGGCCCGCTTCGCCTACCTGATGGGTCCGCTGGTGCGGCTGCAGTTCGCGCTGGTGGGCCTGGCGCTCGAGCACCTGGAGGCGGCCGGGTTCACCCCGGTGATCCCGCCGGTGCTGGTGCGCGAGGAGGCGATGTACGGCACGGGCTTCTTCCCGACCGACCGGGCGTCGATCTACGAGACGGCCCAGGACGACCTGTTCCTCGTGGGGACGTCGGAGGTGCCGCTCGCGGGGCTCCACGGCGACCAGATCGTGGCGGAGGAGGGGCTGCCGTTGCGCTACGGCGGCATCTCCACCTGCTTCCGGCGCGAGGCGGGGGCGGCGGGGCGCGACACGCGCGGCATCTTCCGGGTCCACCAGTTCGACAAGGTGGAGATGTTCTCGTTCGTGCTGCCGGAGGAGTCCCCGGCGGAGCACCAGCGGATCCTCGGGGTGCAGGAGGCGATCCTGCAGGCCATCGACGTGCCGTACCGCGTGATCGACATCGCGGCGGGCGACCTGGGGGCGTCGGCGGCGCGGAAGTTCGACACGGAGGCGTGGATGCCGGGCCAGGGCGCCTACCGCGAGGTGACGTCCTGCTCCAACTGCACCGACTACCAGGCCCGGCGGCTGCGCACGCGGGTGCGCCGCGAGGGCGGGACGCAGCCGGTGCACACGCTGAACGGGACGGCGGTGGCGGTGGGGCGCACGATCATCGCGGTGCTCGAGAACCACCAGCGCGAGGACGGCTCGGTGGTGATGCCGGCCGCGCTCGTCGCGCACGGCGCCCCGGCGGAGATCCGGCCGCGATGACCCCGGCGCCGCGCCCGCGGGTCGCGGTCGTCGGGCACGTCGAGTGGCTCACCCACGGCCGCGGGCGGATGCCGCTGCCGGGGGAGATCACCTACCTGACCGACCCGGTCGACGAGCCGGCGGGCGGCGGCGGCGTGAGCGCCGCGCAGGTCGCGAAGCTGGGCGCCGAGTGCCTGTTCTACACCGCCCTCGGCGGCGACTGGGTGGGCCGCCGGGCGGGCGAGGTGCTGGAGGGGCTGGGGGTGCGGGTGCTCGCGGCGGTGCGGGACGCGCCGCACACCCGGGCGCTGTCGGCGGCGGGGGAGGTCCCCGACCGGGCGATCGCGGTGATCGGGCCGGCGGCGTCGGCGCGCATCGAGGACGCGCTGCCGTGGGACGAGCTGGCCGGCTGCGACGCGGCCTACTTCACCGGCCACGACTCGGCGACGCTGCAGGCGGCCCGTCGGGCGCGCCGGCTGGTGGTCACGTCGCGGCGGCTCGCGCTGCTCGTCGAGAGCGGCGTGCGTGCCGACGTGCTGGTGGCGAGCGCCGCCGACCCCAGCGAGGCGGTCGACCCCGACGCCCTTCCCGTCCCGCCGCGGTTCATCGTGTGGACCGAGGGTGCCGTGGGCGGGCGCTGGGAGGGCGACGACGGCGGCGCCGGCCGGTGGGAGGCGGTGTCCCCGCCGGGACCCCCGGTCGACAGCTACGGCTGCGGCGACTCCTTCGTCGCCGGGATCACCGTGGGCCTGGCGCGAGGCCTGGACCTGGACGGCGCCCTGCACCTGGGCGCCCGCTGCGGCGCCGCGTGCATCACCGGCCGCGGCGGCCTCGGCCCCCAGCTGGTGGAGGAGCCCGCGGGAGCCTGAGCCGCAGGAGGGCTCGACCGGCCAGCGTCAGCCCTTTCGGGCGTTACGGGTGGCGTGCGAGGCCGCCAGGTCGATCGCGATCGCCAGGAGCAGCAGCCCGGCCCAGAGGTTCACCGGGTCGAACAGCAGCGGCGCGCGGTCGCCCGTCTGGTCGGCGATGAACCACGCGATGAGCCAGATCAGCGTCACGAGGCCTCCATCCTCGGCGGTCTGCGGGTCCACCCGAGCGTCCCGGTCGCGCGCCGGATGCGTATCCGGGCCCGCCCGGCGACGGGTGCGGACACCCCGCACGCTCCCGCGTCGTCACCGGAAGACGGTGGTTCGCCCGAGTGGACGGGCCTAGACCATGACGCCGCCTCCGGAGACGTCGAGGACCACGCCGGTGATCCAGGCGGACCGGTCGGAGGCGAGGAAGACGGCGGCGTCGGCGACGTCCTCCGGGGTGCCGAGGCGGCGGATCGGGTGCTCGTCCACGAGCCGCCGCTGTACGTCCTCGGGGATCCACTCGCGGTTGCGTTCCGTGAGGATCGTCTCGGGGGCGATGCAGTTCACGCGGACGCCGGCGGGGCCGGCCTGATGGGCGACGTCCTTCGTCAGCAGCTCCACGCCGGCCTTGGCTGCGGCGTAGGCGACCGGGGACCCCGGGTGCGGCCGCCGGGCGGCGGCGGACGACATCGTGACGATGGCCCCTCCGCCGCGCGCCGTCATCCCCGGCAGCACGCTCCTGATCGTGAGGAACGCGGCGGTCAGGTTCGCGTCCACCGACCGCCGGAAATCCTCCTCGCTGAGGTCCTCCACCGGCCCGGGCGGTACGGGGCTGCCGCCGGCGTTCGCGACCACCACGTCGAGCGGGCCGAGCGTCGACTCCACGGCGTCGCGCAGGCGGTCCACCTCCTGGCCGGACGTGAGCTCGGCCGCGACCGCCGCGACGCCGGCCTCCCCGTCGGCGGCCAGCTCGGCGACCCGCGCGCGCA